>NZ_JARHYI010000112.1 GCF_029258575.1 Brachyspira sp.
TTTTTTTAAACTAAAAGTGTGCAATATCTATGGAACTTAAACAATAAAAAGTGAGTATTTTTATTGAAAAATTATTATTTTTACTATATTATAATAAACGAAGATTTTCTAATTTTCAATAAAAGAACTAAGGAGAAATAATATGGTTAAATTCTCAGATTTAGGTCTTGTTAATAGCAGAGACCTTTTTAAAAAAGCTGTAAGCGGAGGTTATGCTATACCTGCATTTAATTTTAATAATATGGAACAACTTCAAGCTATAGTACAGGCATGTGTTGAAACTAAAAGCCCTGTTATTATACAGGTTTCTTCAGGTGCTAGAAAATATGCTAATCAAACTTTACTTAAATATATGGCTCAAGGTGCCGTTGAATATGCTAAAGAATTAGGAGATAATGTGCCTATAGTATTACATTTAGATCATGGCGATAGTTTGGATCTTTGTAAAAGTTGTATCGAATATGGTTTTTCTTCTGTTATGATAGACGGAAGTCATCATGATTATGAGAAAAATGTTGAGCTTACTAGAAGTGTTGTTGAATATGCTCATAAGTATGATGTTACTGTTGAAGGAGAATTGGGAGTACTTGCTGGTGTAGAAGATGATGTTGTAGCTGAAAGCCATACTTATACAAGACCTGAAGAGGTAGAAGATTTTGTTAAAAAAACTGGTGTTGATTCACTTGCTATTTCTATAGGTACTAGCCATGGTGCTTATAAGTTTAAACCTGGTCAGAATCCTCAAATTAGATTAGATATTCTTAAAGAAATCGAGAAAAAAATTCCTGGATTCCCTATTGTACTTCATGGATCTTCAAGCGTACCTGAGGAATATGTTAAAATTATAAATGAAAATGGCGGTAAATTAGATGATGCTATAGGTATTCCTGAAGAGCAATTAAGAGAAGCTTCTAAAAGTGCTGTTTGTAAAATAAATATCGACAGTGATTCTAGACTTGCTATGACTGCTGCTATTAGAAAAATATTCCATGATGATCCTAAAGAATTCGATCCTAGAAAATATTTAGGACCTGCTCGTGATGAAATGAAAAAACTTTATATGCATAAAATCATTAATGTATTAGGTTCTAATAATAGAATATAATAAAAAATATTTTAATAAAGGAGATACTGTGGGAAAACAGCATAGAAAAATAGTTAAACGTAAAAGAGCTTTGAGAAGAATTAAGAGACAAAAAGAAGCTCTAAATGCTAAAACTAAGTAAATTAAAATATTAAGGGTGTAAGGACAATTCTTATGCCCTTAATTTTTTAACCAAATTCAATATATAATGAAAAAAGGATATGAAAATGAAAAAATATATATTAATGCTATTGTTAACTTTATTTGTATCATGCGAAAAAACAATAGATAAATCGCCTTTAGCTCTTCAAACAGATTTTGGAAGGAAGGATAATGCCGTTGCTAGTATGTATGGTGTGGCATTAACAGTAGATAAAGATTTAAATGTATATGATCTCACTCATGAAATACCAGCTTTTAATATTTGGGAGGCTGCTTTAAGATTAGATCAAACTGCTAGATATTGGCCTGAAGGCACTGTATTTGTAAATGTTGTAGATCCGGGAGTAGGTACAGAAAGAAAATCCGTTGTGATGAAAACTACAAATAATTATTACTTTGTAACTCCTGATAACGGAGCTTTAACTTTTGTTGCTGAAAGTTTAGGTGTAGAAGAGGTAAGAGAGATAGATGAAGCTGTAAACAGACTTACTAATTCACAAAAGTCTTATACTTTTCATGGAAGAGATGTCTATGTGTATACAGGAGCAAAATTAGCCTCTAAACAAATAACTTTTGAACAGGTTGGAAAATCACTTGGAACAAATATAACAAAAATAGAATATGAAAAGGCTAGATTTGAAAATAATGAATTTTTTGCTAATATACCTATACTAGACATTCAATATGGAAATGTTTGGTCATCATTACCTCGCAAATTAATGCTTGATAATGGTGTACAAGTAGGCGATACTTTAAATGTTTCTATATACAATGGAAATGAATTAATATGGAATGGAGATGTTAAGTTAGTAAACACTTTCGCAGATGTGGCTGAAGGTGATAATATGTCTTATTTTAATTCTGAACTTAATTTTTCAATTGCTGTAAATTTGGGAAATTTCTCTGAAAAATATAAAGTTTATAGTGGTCCTAATTGGAGTATGAAAATAATGAAAAAATAGTAGTAAGAATAAATAAAAAGCTGATAAATTATCAATTTATTAGCTTTTTATAATGAAGTTTTTAGCAGGAATAAATTATTATGTCAAGAAGACAAAGAAAAAATAAAAAATCATCTCCTATATTAATAATATTTATTTTATTAATAGCAGCAGCATATTACTATTATAATAACATATATATTAAGAAGTATATGCCTAAAAAATATCAAAGTGAAAATATAACTAAATACAATAGAGATGATTGGGGTAATTGGATAGATGAAGATGGGGATGGACTTAATACAAGACATGAAGTATTAGCAAGGGAATCTCTGATAAAACCTACTATATCAAATAATAAAGTAATATCTGGAAAATGGTATGACAAGTTTACAGGAAAATATTTTACCAATGCTAGGGATTTAGATATAGATCATTTGGTTCCTCTAAAAAATGCCCATACCAGTGCTACTAGCAATTGGAGTAAAGAAAAAAAGAATGAATATTATAATTATTTAAAAAATGAAAATCATTTAATAGCGGTATCAAAAAGTGTAAATCGTTCTAAAGGTGATAAATCTCCTGTTGAATGGCTACCTCCTAATGAAGAATATCAATGCGAATATGTACGCGAATGGTATAAAATAAAAACTGATTGGGGACTTACTATAGAAGAAGGTTTTGATGAAGTTTCAAATAGAGTTTGTAAAGGAAGATAGTTATATTTAGCTTATAAAAATAATAACTATTTCCTTTTATCTATTATCTTATTTATTAAGAATATATCTATTAATATTTTCAACATGCTCTTCATAAGTAACAGAGAAAGCATGTTTTCCTGTTCCGTCAGCTACAAAGAAAATATAATCAGTATTTGCAGGCTCCAATGCTGCCTCTATGGCTCTAGCTCCAGATGAACATATAGGTCCGGGAGGAAGTCCAGTATTTTTATATGTATTATAAGGATGAATCATACGTAAATCATCATATCTAAGATTAGGCTTTTCTATATAATCTCCTTTAACCAAAGTCATAGCATATATAGTTGTAGGATCAGCCTCTAATCTTTTATCTATTTTCAAACGATTATAATATGCAGATGCTATAAGCTTAGGATCATCTAAAGGTCCCATTTCTTTTTCCACTATTGAAGCCATAGTAAGTACTTCATGAACATTTCTTCCTATCTTTTTTGCTCTTTCTTCCAAATCAGGAAATTGCTTATATAAAGAATCTATCATATATGTAACTAAAGTTTTAGTTGGATTACCTTTTACTATATAATATGTAGAAGGAAATATATATCCCTCAACACTATCTGAAGGAATATTATATTTTTTTAATATATCTTTATCATGACAAACTTCCAAAAACTCTTCTTTAGTAGTAAATCCCTGTGCCTCCAAATAAGTAGCTATTTCATAAATATTTTTACCTTCAGCAATAGTGAATTGTACCATAGCCTGTTTTCCGCTATTGAGATGTTTCATAATATCTATCATACTCATACTTCTATTGACTTCATAATATCCACTTAAAAGTTTTCTGTCATATTTAAGATATTTAGCAAAAACAAGAAAGATTTTGGAATTTCTTATAAGTCCCTGAAGCTCCAATTTTTTTGCTATTGAAGAAGCACCCTCACCTTGCTTTATTTCAAAATATACTTTCTCATTATCTCCCCCAACTGGGCTAATCATATATTGTATAAATGCCACAGATGAAGCTGATACTATAGCTGTAAATATTATCAATATAATTAATATTTTTTTCATAATTTTTTCTCTTAGATTATTTTTTATTTTAAAACAAATAATTTATATATATGTAATAATTTTTAAATATTATCATTTTTCTATATTAGAATGAATATCATTTATGGATACTTCTTTCTCTTCTCCGCTATCCATATTTTTTAATTTACACATTCCTCTTTTGAATTCATCTTCCCCAAGAATTACAGAATATTTTACATTTCTTTTATTTGCAGATTTGAATTGGCTTTTAATAGACTTAACAGCAAAATCATAATCACAGCTTATATTATTTGCCCTTAATTGCTGCATAATTTTTAAAACTTCATTTTCAGTTTCTTTGAACCCCACTATAAAAGTATCTAGTCTTTCATTTATAATATTATTTTGATTTTCTAATATAAGTAAAAGTCTTTCAATACCCATAGCACTTCCAACAGCGGGTACATCTTTACCATTATTGAAAAGCCCAATCAAATTATCATATCTGCCGCCTCCAAGTATGGCACTTTGAGCCCCTAAAGCATTAGTTTGAACTTCAAAAGCAGTTTTAGTATAATAATCAAGTCCCCTAACAAGCATAGGATCAACTATAAAACTCTGACCTATTCTAATAAGCTCTTCACATAATTTATCAAAATGCTCCTTACATTCATCACATACATAATCATAAAATTGAGGTATATCTTTTATAGTTTCCTTACACTTCTCATTTTTACAATCTAATATTCTCAATATATTTCCGTCATATCTTCTCTGACAAGTTTCACAAAGCTCATCTTTTTTATTTCCTATAGCCTCTTTTAAAGCATTATTATAAGAAGGCTTGCATTTAGAACATCCTACAGTATTTATCAAAAGATTAACATTATTAATACCAAATTCTTTTAATACATTTACATTAAGAAGTATAATTTCAGTATCTATTAAAGGAGAAGAACTCCCTATACATTCCACTCCAAATTGATTAAATTCTCTATATCTTCCCTTTTGCGGACGCTCGGCTCTATACATAGTACCTAAATAAAATAATTTATTTATAGCGAACTCATTTTGCATAGAATTTTCAACATAAGCCCTAGCCACAGAAGCAGTACCCTCAGGTCTTAAAGTAAGAGAACGTCCTCCCCTATCTTCAAAGGTAAACATCTCTTTACCTACAATATCAGTACCCTCCCCTATACCTCTAGTAAAAAGATCTGTATACTCAAATAATGGAGTTCTTATTCTTCCATATCCATAGAGTTTTACTACATCTTTTATTTTATTTTCTATGAACTCAAGATTTTTAGATGAATCATAAAAAAAATCATTAGTACCGCGTGGTTTTTTTATATCTAACATTTGAACATATCCTATTAAATTTTTCTATTTTAATTTAAAATCTCTTCTGTTTTACTGCTTCCTGCTTTTGATGTAACTTTTGGAGGCTCATATATAGGTTTGGATTTACCCACTGGTTTAATACCTTTAATTTTTTCATTATATGAAGGCATATTAGATAAATCTTTAAAAACAGTAGATGAATAATCCAATATCTGAGTATTATTAGGTTTTGATGATAATATTTTTATAAATTCATTTCTTTGTGTATCATCAACAATACCTATCTTACTTCTCCAATAAAGAACAGTAGGATAATATCTATGATCTTCTGTAAGAGAAGAACCTACTTCAGCAAACATTTTATCAGCCTCATATAAATCATTATAAGCAAATAAATTAATAGCACCTAAATAAAGTCTAGTTCTCATCAAAAGATTAGAATTATCTTTTTTATTATAAGCGAAAATTAAATCAGATTTAGCCTGAGCTGCAAATTCTTCAGATATCTTTCCCTCATTCAAAAATCTTGAATAATAAGCTACCCCTCTATAATATGTGTATTCCTCTACAGATATTCCCATATACTCATTATAAGGATTTGTATTGAACCATTCTGTAGCTACATGAGAAGGTCTTTCTAATACTTTTCTTATTATATTCCTTGTATTATTGGCATTACTATCATATTTATTGACAGGGGTATTTTCTTTTCCTACTGTAAGAGAAACATCTTCTTTTTGCTCCTCTTTTTTATCTTTTTTATCTTCATTATTTTCAATATAATCTTCTTTCGATAAAACATTTTCTGTATTTTCAGGAGGCATTTGATCCTGTATTATTATAGAAAATAAATTATATTTGTCTTTTTCAACTTTAACACTATTAGTATATAATTTATCTCCAAAAGATATATAAGCTTCATACATACCTTCAGAAACCTCTATTACAAAGTTAGTAGATACTTCTGTATTAAATGAATAATCTTCTATATCAATGTCTATAGATCCATTATTAGGATTTTTATCTATTAAAATAGTTAAAGGATATAAAACATTATTTGTATTAGTAATAGATGCTTTAGGCTCTTTTGTACCTCTTAATATATTAGTTTTATACTCTATAATTTCAGGGTCTTCTATAACTATATCATCAGCCGCTTTTTCTTCTACTGCTGGTATTATTCTATTGGAAGTACTTTCTGGAGTTTTTTCACTTTTAGCTATATCCTGAAGATTATCTAATTCCTCTTTTTCTTCAGGTGCCATATTTTGTTCTGTTAAATCTTTTTCAATTTCATTTTCTATCTCTTTTTCTATATCATCAATTTCTTTAGTAGGAGAATATCTTTCAAAAGTACTGAATTTCTGAGATGTAAATACAGGAAGTCCTTCCTCTTCTGGAAGTATAGGAATGGAATTTTTTATTAATGTATATACATCCATATTTGAAGTAGTCCATTCATAAACTTTCTGCGTCATATTTTCAGGAGATTTTAATTTTTTTATCATCTCATTGATACTTCTATTTTCGCCTGAAAAATAATCATATATAACATTATCAGGATTTCTTGAAAGTATATTTAATGTTTCATAATAAGATTTATAAACTGTAGGAGTAATATAACTCAAATACATAGTCCAATATATTGCTGTAGGATAATTAGGATTTGAGGTTTTACAATTATCAGCATAATACTTGAATATTCTTGCAGGCAATTCTTTATCACCAGGTAAAATTGTAAGTATTCCTCCTATATATAAAAATGCTCTGTCATTATATGAATATACTGGATCATTAGGAAGTTCTAAAGCTTGTCTGAAATCACTTGCAGCTCTATTAACTTCTGTTCTAGCACCTCTAAATTTAACAAATGATAAATATCTGCTTACTCCTCTATAAAAATCAAAAACATATCTATTAACTCCGTATTCATCTGAATATGAATTTCTTTTAAACCAATCTATAGATTTTTTAGGAGACTTTTCCTGTAAATCTTCTATATATTCTGGAAATGTTATGCTATTTTGTGAAAATAAAGGCAATGATAATAGCAACATAAACAAAATAAAAATAATTTTTTTCATTGTTATCTCCAAGTATTTCTAACTATTCTTTAAAATATCGACATTTGTTAAAAAACTTAATATATTTTACTATAAAAAGATATAATATCAAGTATACTAGAATTTTTATATTTTAATAGCATAAAATAACAAATATCAATTTACATAGTAGAAATCATCTGAAGGTATTTTACCTCCTATAAGTTTTTTATCAAAATTATAAATAAAATTATAATAGTTATTTAAAGCGAATATCATTTTTGCTCCACTATAAAAAGTAATACCCATTCTATTCAATCCATAAGTAGCAGCTTTCGGATTAATTATCATAGAACTTTTTTTAAGCAGATTTTCTATTTCATTTTTATTATTTAAAACATAATAAGTAGATTTTTGATACTCATCTAAAATCTCATTCAAAAGATATTTATTTTGATTAATAAAACTATTTTTAACAATGAGAATAGCTACAGGATAATTATCTATATATTTAGACATCTCCACCACTATATGCACATCTTTATTTTCAAGCATAGCAGAAGATAAAAAAGGCTCTGGAAGTATGGCTATATCTGCATTCTTCGATGCAACGGCCTTTGCTAAATCTGGATTACTAAAAGAATAATTTATATTAACATTTTGAATTCTTTCTTTTGATATTAAATACTGAAGCATCAAATCAGGTGTAGCCAATTTAGAACCGCAGTAAATAGTTTTATTTTTCAAATCATTTATAGTTTGAATTTCCATATTTGCTGATACTATAAAAAGCTTTGTTTCTGATACCACCGCTGCAGCTTTATATTGAAGTTTTCTATTAAATATTATAGCAGCCATATTAGCAGGAATTGCCGCAATATCAGCTTCGCCTTTTACTATAGATGAAAGCATATTCTCTGGAGAGTTTATGATTTTTATATCTATATTTTTATAATCATGAATCATCTTCAATCCGCCTATTGCTGTAGGACCATTGAGTAAATGCATTTGATATGAATATAAGATATTTGTCAAAATAAATATTATTAATACTGAAATATATATTTTATTTTTCATTTTATAGCCTTTTAATTTTTATAAATATAATTTTTTTTCTATTATATAATCATATACTTTCTTCACAACAAAATATCTAAAACCTTTTTCTTCCTTTATTCTTTTTCTTATAATGCTGGAAGATATATCTATACGAGGAGCCATTATTACTTTTATATTGTATTTATTTATATTCTCTTTATATAAATTATCATTATCCTCCCTATTTACCACTATAATGTCAGCTATTTCAGATATTTTTTCAGCTTCTCTCCACTTATGAAAATCTTTTATCAAATCAGCACCTATTATAAGTCCAATTTTTCCTTCTATATCATTTTTATAATTTTTATATAAATAGTTTAATGTATTGATTGTATATGAGATTTTATCATTATTTAATTCATATTCATCTAATAAAAATCTTTCATCATGCTCTATTGAAAGTTTGAGCATATTTAATCTATCTTGATTCGATGCTTCTCCACTGATATTTTTATGAGGCGGAATTTTTGCTGGTATGAATATTACACTATCATAATTGCAATTTGTGATAACAGTATCAGCCAATATTAAATGACCTAAATGCGGGGGGTCAAAAGTACCACCAAGTATAGCTATTTTCATTTATATTCCATAACTTATAATATTATATATTCTAATATTTTTGATATAATTTTCAAGATAGTATATAAAAAATTGACATAAAGTAAAAACTAATATATTATTTGAAAAATGTATAATGGAGGCTGATGAGTCCCGGTGGACTCCGCGCTCTTCAAAAGCGTTGGATGCTATAGATGCATCGGCAGGTTCAACTCCTGCCTCTTCCGATAAATTATATCCCTTAAAAATTATAGGCTAATTATGAATAATAAATTTAATCTAATACAAACTAATGCTGTATTAGAATATGAATCTATAAAACCATATCATAAAATAATTTCCCGTCCAATTGCTGCTGACATAGTAAGAGAAACATTAAATAAATTGAGAGAAGAATTAAAAAATAATGATAATCTGCATTATAGCAAAGAAGATATAATAAAACTATGTGAAAAAAAAATAAAAGAAAAAGCAAATCTACCAATTAAAAGAGTTATAAATGCCACTGGAACTATAATGCATACAAATTTGGGAAGATCTCCAATAGATGCAGAAATTTGGGATAGTGCTAAAGAATTAAATACTAAAAGCAATAACATTGAATATAATATAAACAAACAGACTAGAGGAAAAAGAGGAGAATTTCTTCATACTCTTTTAAGCAAATTAACAGGAGCAGAAGATGCTTTAGTAGTTAATAATAATGCAGCTGCTGTATTTTTAATATTAAAAACATTTGCAAATAATAAAGAGGTTATAGTATCAAGAGGCGAACAGGTACAAATAGGAGGAGGTTTCAGAATACCTGATATATTAAGAGAGGCTAATGCTAAACTTGTAGAAATAGGTACTACAAATATAGTAGATATTAAAGATTATACAGATGCCATAACAGAAAATACTGCTATGGTACTTAAAGTGCATACTTCCAATTTTAAAATAAGAGGTTTTGTAAAATCTCCTTCATTAAAAAAATTAAGAGAAATTATACCCAATAATATACCATTAGTATACGATGAGGGAGCTGGAATATTCGATGAAAATATTAGCGAAGAAGAGCATATAAAATCAGCATTAAAAGGTGGTGCTGATTTGGTATGTTTCTCAGGCGATAAAATCTTTTCAAGTGTGCAGGCTGGAATCATAGTAGGAAAGAAAGAATATATAAGTAACATATATAAACATCCTTTAATGAGAGCTTTCAGATGCGGTAAAACTGTATTATCAATATTAGAAAAAAATGTTATAAAAAGATTAAATACTGAAGGCAAATTCAAAGGATATTCTGAAACTCTACTCAGAATTAAACCTGAAATAATAAAGCAAAAAGCATTAAAAATTATTGAAGGTATAGAAGGTTTTGAAGTTATTGAAGAGTCAATAGAAACAGGAGGCGGTGCTATGCCTGATACTTTTTATCCGTCTTATGCAATTAGTTTCAAGCCGAAAAATATAAAATCTATAATTAATTATATGCATAGTATAGATATACCAATAATACCTAAAGTAAAAAAAGATTCAGTAATTATATACCCTATAACAATAAATGATGAAGATATAGATTATGTAAGAAACATTTTAATAAAAATAAAAAACATATAATTTCTTATAAATAAGTTATAATATAAAATATTACTCTATTAATACTTCAATTTTTTATATATGAAAAAGTTGAATAAAATACAATTTTTTTATAAAATATATCTATTTCAAATTCAATAGTTATAATAGGAGATTTATAAATGAATAGAATCATAGGTACAGCAGGTCATGTTGATCATGGAAAATCTCAATTAATAAAAGCATTAACAGGAATTTCTATGATGAGGCTTCCAGAAGAGCAGAAAAGAGAAATGACTATTGATTTGGGATTCGGTTTTTTCAAGCCTAATGATGATATTACAATAGGTGTAATAGATGTACCTGGACATGAAAGATTCATAAGAAATATGGTCGCTGGTATGTGGAGCCTTGATTTAGTTATGCTTGTAATTTGTGCTAATGAAGGCTGGAAAAATATGACTGAAGAGCATGCTAAAGTGGCTTTATCTCTTGGTATAAGAAATATAATATGTGTTATCAATAAAATTGATTTAGTTGATGATAATAAATTAAAAGAAAATGAAGAGGATATTAAAAAAAATCTGTATAGAATATTCAATAAAGATATAGAGATTGTAAAAGTATCAGCATTAAATGGTACTAATATAGACTATTTAAAAGATAGAATAACTAATATACTATTAAATGAAAAATATGAAGAAGAAATTAAAACTCATATTTATGTTGACAGAGTATTTTCTGTAAAGGGTGCAGGACTAACTATTACAGGAAGTATAAAAGGCGGCAATATAAAAACAGATGATACTTTAATACATTATCCAAGCAGAAAAGAAATTTCAATAAGAAATATTCAGTCATATCATGAGAACAGAAAAATAGTTGATGCATCTTCCCGCATAGCTATTAATATAAAGAATATCAAAAAAGAAGAAATAAGACGCGGACATTTATTGGCATGCAAAGAAGAACATATATTTTCAACGGATGAAATAATATTGGAATTAATAAATGAAAGCGATATTCAATATTTAAAAAAGATAAAGAATGCTGAATTTGCTGTTGGTACAGAATGCCTTATTGCTCAGATTATACCTATGTATAAAAATGATAGTAAAGATAATAAAAGCAAAGAAATAGATAATCATTTTATTAGATTAAAATTTAATGAGCCTATATCTGTGTTTTGGAAAGAGCGTGGAATATTAATAAGTCATGGAGGGAGCAGTATAATAGCTGTAGGCAATGTCTTTTGGGGAGATAAAACTACTACATTCATTAGAAAAAGAATAATTGATAATGCTAGCAACTTTTTTGGAGAATTAAAAAGAGAAAAATATAATGATTTATTTATGTCGGTGAATGGTTATACTGAAGCTAAAGGAAAACTTCCTGATTATGCTTTAGAATTATCAAATTATTTTGTAAAAAAAGATTATTTGAATAGTTTGACAGAAAGACTAAAAACTTTAATTGAAAATAAAAAAGAAAGTATAACTTTGGACGATATAAAAAATTATTTAAATACAGACAATGCATTTACAAAAATTTTTATAGATTATTCTATTCAAAACAAAATAATAATGCCTTTCAATAATATATATAAAAAATATAATCAGGAAATTAATTTAAATAATTCTCAAAAAGCATTACTTGAAAAATTAAAAAAAGAAGATTTAAACGGCTTAGATGAAAAAACTATAAGAACATTCATAAATGGATTGAAAGATATAAAAGTATTAACAACTTCAAAACAGGTAATGTATCTTGATGAAGGCATATACTATCATATGGATGTTTATAATAGAATAAAGAACTTAATTCTGAAAAACACAAAAACAAATGATATAATAACAATAGCATATGTTAGAGATAAAACAGGACTTTCAAGAAAATATATACTTCCTATTTTGAATGCATTAGAAAGAGAAAAATTAGTAAAAAGACAGGGAAGCGAGAGAATAGTTCTTTGATTATTTATTATTGGTAAAAAATAAGCATATACAGAATAATATTAAACTGTATATGCTTTTTATTATTTTTTATTTTATTTTTGCTATAAATATATCATCTATTTTTTCAATCTTTTCTATAGATTCAATTATAGAATTTATATTAACATCTTTAAGTATAAACATAAAATTTCCATTTCTTTCTAAACTTTTTTCGATATTGAGATCATAAAAAGCCTCATTAAATGCAAGTAAATTATTATTTTTGGATTTAAATCTCACATAGAAAGTTTCATTTTTATCCTTAAAATCTTTAACCTTAAGTTCTTTCTTTTCATTTACAAATCCAAGTATAGGTATTCTTATTTCATCAGTAATAAGAAGATTTCTAGCCAAAGTAACAGCATCTGACACTATAGCACTGCTTGTAGGTCTTCCGCCTGCACCTGATCCATAAAAAACTGTATCCCCAGAACGATCTCCAACTATAGCTATAGCATTAAAAACATAATCAACTTTAGAAAGCATATTATTATCATTAAGTAATGTAGGTATAACATATATATATGCATTATCATTTTCATCTAAAGAAGCTTCTGCTATCAATTTTATAGTTAAACCAAGTTCAGAAGCAAAGACAATATCATCTAATATAATATTTCTTATACCTTTTATAAATATTTTATCAAAACTTATAACATTACAAAAAGCTATAGATGAAAGTATGCATAATTTATGAGCAGTATCTATTCCATCAATATCAAATGTGGGATCAGCCTCTGCATATCCTTTTTCCTGAGCATCTTTAAGAACATCATTGAAATTCAAATTATTCTTTGTCATGTTAGTAAGAATATAATTACAAGTTCCATTTAATATTCCATAAACATTCTCCATTCTGTCAGAAACTAAACTCTCTTTCATAGTCTTTATTATAGGTATAGCACCTGCAACAGAAGCCTCAAAAGCTATATCAGTTTTTCTATCCTTTATAAGATCTCCAAAACAATTTGCAAGCAATGCTTTATTTGCTGTAACTACAGGCTTTTTTACTTTCATAAGAAGTTCTTTTGCTGTATCCATTCCTCCCAATACTTCTATAACTATATCAATTTCATCATCATTTAATATATCATTTAAATCTTTAGTTTTTATCTCTACTTTGTCTAAAAATTTATCATCTTTTACTTTATTAATATTTCTGCTAAAAATTGTTTTTACGGTTAATTTTATTCCTGTTCTATTTTTAATTATGGAATTATTTTCTATAATAGTTTTTACTGTATCTCTGCCTACATTACCATAACCTGCAACTGCGACTTTAAATTCTTTTTTCTTAACCATAATATTTTTCTCCTTAAAATTTAATAAAATTAACCATTAATTATTAATATAGTAATTTTTATTTATATAAATTTCTAAATACAATATTACTATATTGAGTTATATTATAACATTCATTAAAAAATTTACAATATATATTATGAATTCTATAATATTAAAAAGCAAATTATAATAATATAACTAAAAACCACATTATAAAAGAAAAAAAATAATATATAGTATATAATATACAATATTATTTAATTATATTATCTAAATAATAGATATTGATTTCATTATTCATTTATGGTATAATTATAGTACAGTTTAATTTTTATGGAGGTCAATTATGCCACGTGTTATAAATAACGATTGTGTAGCTTGCGGATCATGCCTTCCTGAGTGTGCATTCGACGCTATTAGTGAAGGAGATATCTATGTGATTGATCCTGACAAATGTACAGATTGTGCTGCTTGTGAGGCTGTTTGTCCAAGCAATGCTATACATGAAGCTTAATTGCTGCTGATGGCATAGCAGGGGCGGGTTTTAATATTATATTAAAGCCTGCCCTATTTTTATTATAACTATAAGGAATAATATTGATAAAAAATACAAATGCTTTTATATTATATTATAATCAATATAAAACCTCTTCTATAATAGCATCTTTTCTAACTGATAATTCTATAATTCAGGCTATATGCTACAGAGCAAAAAAAAATTCAAAATCATTTGGCTCAGATTTGGAAAGCATATCCAAATTGAATATAAGTATATATGAAAAAAAAGAAAATCATATTTCTACATTAAAAGAATCTTCTATTATAAAGAATTATAAAATATTAGAAAAATCTATATACTCATCATTGGCAATATTCTATATTAAAGAGGTATTATTATACTGTGCTAAAGACTTCGACAGCAGATATTTTATACTTATGGAAAAAACTTTAGATGCTTTAGAAAGTTTAGAAGAAAATTATGATGATGATAAAATAAAAAAAATGTATATAGATATTTTAATTAGAGCATTTGAAATAAAAACACTTCATATAGCTGGCATATCTCCAAATTTGGATAGATGTATAATATGCGAAGATCATAATGATACTTTGTTTTACTCTATACTAGAAGGCGGACTAATATGTTCTAAATGCAAAAACATTATAAAAGATTATATAAAAATTTCAGAAAATGAAAAAGCTTTCATGAGAATAATGAAATATACACCATTAATAGAAATCATAAAAAATGAAGAATTAAAAAATATATATAATAACTCAATAAGTAATATAAGAAATATAATGAACAAATCTATATTTAATCATATAAACAGAACAATAAAAAGTCAGAAAGTATTAGAAGAGATTTTATTTACTTAATATATCAAATATTTCTTTTGTATTATTAGCTGTATATGATGCATTTATAAATTCTTTATCATTTCCAAAACCATATTTCACAGCAATAGAATCAATACCAACATCTTTGGCAGCATCTATATCATCTATTCTATCGCCTATCATTATAGTTTTATTTTTATCAAAATTTTCTTTTTCCAAAGCATAATTCAAAACATCTAATTTACTTTTAATATTTCCTTCAAATGTAGGAGCATAAAAATCGATAAAAAAATTTGTCATAGCAAAATGTTCTATTATTCTCAAAGCTGATTCTCTAGGTTTAGCAGTAGCCAAAAATACTTTATAATTATTCTCAGAAAGTTTCTTAATTAAATCATATACACCATCATAAAGAGTACAATTAAAAAGACCATCATTTCCATTATAATCTTCTCTGTAAAACTTTATAAAATCAATAGCCAATTTTTCATCATCATAACAATATTTTCTAAAACTAGCATCAAGAGGAGGACCAATAAATTTTTTTAATGTATCCTTATCTGTAATGCTGATATTTAAACCATATACTTCATTAATTTTTTTTATTCCATAAACAATAGCATTCGTTATACCCAAAGCAGAATCTATAATTGTTCCGTCAAGATCAAACAGAACATTAGAATATTTAATCATAAAAAATCTCTCTTTTATTATTTGTATTATTTTTCTACAAATATATAACCTGAAGCTGGTATTATTTCAAAATTTTCTTTAGTTCTAACCTTTATAGCTTTAAATAACAAATTAATACCCAAACTATCGCTTGACATATGACCAGCACATACAACATTAATATAATATTTTTTGCACTCATCTAAAAGTCTGTCTGATATATTCATCACAACAATAGTGCTTATTCCAACTCTTGCTAAAGCCTCTATCATAGCAGAATCGAAAGAAGCTCCTCCTGTCATATCAACTATAAATTTACCAACTTTAGATTTATTTGAACTATTAAATATTTTAGGTGGATTATATCTTTTTGCAGATATTTCATACTCTTCTATTGTGTATAAAATATTGATGACATCAGATAATGTACTAGGATTTTCACTTTGAATCTTTTTAGTTAAAAAAGTTTCAACAAAATTATCAGCAACAGTATGCATACACATATAATTAAGTTTTAGAAGTTTAGCAGCATCAACATCTCTATAATGATTAGCACTAAAAACAGATCTGCTTACTTCATTAAGTCTTTTATTAGTTAATCCTTCAGCAAGATTTATAGGCACATTATGTAAAGCATTCTTATCAGACTGCATAGATATAACATCATAGAAATTAACAAAACCATATCCATTAGGATGATGAGTAATAACTAAATCTATATCAAATTTTTTTTCATTCAATCTATCGGCAAGTAAAAGCTCGGAAGTCTGCATATCTATGCCACAAAGAATCTTTTTTATATCTTTATCTTCTGCAATATTTAAAATCCTAGTATCAGAATAAGGATTAAAAAGAGTATCCTTATCAAAATATTCTTTCTTTTTATCATCTAATTTATTATATTCTTTTTTTATATTTTCAAGCTCTTTTTCTACAATTTCTCTTCCTCTAGGATCAGCATCTATTGCACAGTCTATAGCAGCTTTATAAAAATCATTTATCTTCAAAGCCATACATACCTCTTCATTATAAACTATTATTCATCATTTTCTTTTTTATCGTTTTTAGGTTCACCTCTATACTTTTCAGTTTGAATCATTCCATCTTCCTCAAAGAATGTAATAGATTTATAATTTTGTCTTATAGCAAACTCAGCACTTCCTATAGTAAGCTGAACACCGGGAAGCATTTCCTTACCAGCACTTATTGTAGATTCTACTTTCTCTATTTCCATCTCCTGAATTAAAGATTCTCTATTCAATACAATTTCTTCTCTTCTAGTATTAGCCTGTTCCAATTGCTCTTTATAGCTTTGAAGTTGTTCTTTTTTCTCATCATCAAGTTTTTTAAGTTTTGCAGCCTGTTCAAGAGATTTTATATTTCTTTCTGTCTCCTCTATAGATATATCCAATTCTTCTTTTTCTCTATCCAAATCATCAATAGCTCTTCTTTTAGCAGGACTTATTCCAGTTTCTATTAAAGTTTTAGCACCCGCCTGAGAACCAAGAACCTTACCATTAACCTCTCTTAATGCTCTTAATCTTCCTCCACTTGCTGAAGCTCTTTTACCTATAAGTATAATTCTATTATCAGCATCAATATTAGAATTGAGTATCGCTTCAGTAACAACAACATTATTTCCAGCTTCTATATTTGAGAACTGTATAAACTTAGCAATAACATCTCCTCCAGCTTTTACATAACTGTTTTCATTACCTTGAATACCAAGCTTAACCATAATATCGCCTTTAGATTCAAGATCACATTTTCCAACAGTACCATGAACATCTATATTACCTTTAGCTTTTATAGAATAATTATCGCTTACACTTCCTTTAACAACAACGCTTCCTATAAAGTTAATATTTCCAGTTTCAGGACCTACATCTCCAGCTACCTCAAATACAGGTTCAACACTTAAAAGTTTTCCCTTAAGAACAACCTGCCCACTTATGGATGCTATAATATTTTCTCCATCATCAGACATTTCAACATTGTCGCCCAATATATCTTTAATTTCAATATCTTTACCACTTTTAGTTTCGATTTTAACTCCAAGTACAGTTCTTCCAGCTTCTCCATCTGTAGCATGAATTTTTTTAGCTAATTTCTGACCCTGCTCCACATTCTCTACAATAGTTAAATCTTTATAGTCTATACTTTGATCTTCACCTATATATTTAGGTATAACTTTTTTATTTACATTAACTAAATATTCTATTTTAGCATTTTGACCGTTTACAGCCTGACGTCCTTCAGCCGCTAGTATAGGGACATTAAAAGTACCTTCATCTAAACATCTAGAAATATTTTCTTCCTGAAAACCGAATGTTATACCGCTATTTTCTAAAAGCTCCTTAACATCTTTTAAGTCCATTTCTCTTCCGCCTTTACTAGGCTTTGTAACGGTAACATAAGCACGCATTTTATCATCGCTTATAGTATAACTAATTCTAGCATTGTTTGCAGATTTACCGACATCCCATTCAGCAACTTTCTCATATATTCCTGTTTGTTCTTTAAGCATCTTTTTAGCCAAATGAGAATCATACTCTTTAATACCTGCCTCTATTAATTTTCCCTCCAATACAGTAATATCTTCAATTCTCTTTCCATCAGCCAAAGGAGGAACTACCTTCAAGAATACTCCGTCTCTCTTTACTCTTACAACTACTTCAGTATCCTTATTTAATATAACATTCTTTTCAGTATTACCTTCTGAATAAATATTAGTATAATTACCAGAATTTGTATTTCCTAAATCAGATTTATCATAAGTAATATGAGTATATCTTACCAAAAAAGGTTTAGCTCCTACATTAAAAAATCCTTTACTTCCCTCTTCTAATACTTTATAACTCAATTCATAAATAGGACATTGAAATATAGCAGCAGCTTCCTGCATACCTCTTTCCACTGATGCAACAGAAAGTTCTACAGATCGGGTATTTTTATTATTATAAACTTCTCTATAAAAATCACTTTGTAATATTTTTCTTTTTAATTCATTCATAATAAATCACCTATTTTATAATAATTGTTTTTTTATCTCGGAAAGACTATATCTCAACTGCTGTATTGCTTTTGTATGAAGCTGTGATATTCTGCTTTCTGAAACTTCTAATACTTTTCCTATCTCTTTTAAAGTAAGATCATCATAATAATACAATATAAGAACCTGCTGTTCCTTTTCAGGTAGTTTTTTTAATGCAGCTATTATTTTATTTTTAACATCTTCCCGCTCTGCTAAATATTCAGGATTAGTTTTATCATTAGATTTTAATGTATCTATAACAGATATTTCATCAGAATCATCACCTACATACCAAACATCGCTTAAAGAAGTAGGAGAAGCTTCTATATATCTTTTCATAGTTTCATTATATTTGCTTATAGGTATACCAAGCATATCAGCTATTTCCTGAGGCTTTATATTTCTGCTTAATCTAGCCTCTAATATTTCCCTAGCCTTTTCTATTTCCTTTACATCTTTTCTTATAGAACGGGGAAGATAATCTAATTTTCTAAGCTCATCGTATATAGCTCCTCTAATTCTAGTAACAGCATATGTTTTAAACTTAATATCTCTATGTGGATTATATTTATCAATAGCATCCATAAGACCAAAAGAACCAAATCCCACTAAATCCTGAAATTCAATATGCTTATGCGAACCCATATTAACAGATATTTTGCTTGCTACATATTTTACTAAAGGAGAATATTTAATAATTAGAGCTTCTCTTATATAAGGCGATAAAGTCTTTTTGAACTCCAGCCAATATTCCTGCTCATTCTCATTAGTAATATTAGGTATTTTATCTTTGTCTTTTTTATTCATCTTCATATTATTCACTCTAACTATTAATTTTTAATTTTATAAATATATTTTACTTATCCTCTTTTTCATCTTTAGCTATCATAGTTCTAACAGCCTTAGCAACCTTTTCAGGATCTTCATGAACCTCTTTCATAATTTCCTCATTATTTACTTTTTTATCAGGAAACATACTGCTAGCTGAAGTGCTATAATTTGCACTGCTTGCAGTAGAAGAAGCAGCAGGTTTTCCAAATACTATATCTCCTATATCATCTCCAGAGCTTGAATAATTTTGTTTAACATTTTTATCTAAAGCTATAGGATTAGGAATGTCAGATATTTGGATATTATCAGGATTAAATTCTGTAGAAGGAGAAATATTATTATTATTATTTTCTCCTGTATCCGTATTCTCTAATGAAGTATCTGGATTTCCTCCATCATATATAGCATTATAATCAATTTCGTTTGATCCGCTTTCAGTACTTTCTTCTATGATTGATTCTCCAAGATATTTTTTTAATACTATTCCCAATATAAATAATATTACTATAGTAATAACACCTGAAATAATAGCTTTTAATAAAGATACATCTATTCTATTTTTATATAAAACTGATAATACAAGCGTTATAATAAATGATAAAACAGATATTATACCTGCTAATTTCCCAAAATTAGTTGAAAAAGCCTGTTTAATTTTATCTGCAATATTGTTCATAAATTACCTCTAAAAAATTCCATTATTCCTTTATTATTTTTTACTTACAAATGAAAGCAAAGACTCCATAAAACCTCCCAAGCCCTTAACATCTCTACTCTCATCATATTCCATATCTATTATTCTTTTTGCTATATTATATATAGACATAGATGCCTGACATTTATTATCATATTGATAAAAAGGAAGTTGCTGAGAAACTGCATAAGGTATAGTCTTATCTTCCATCACATGCCCCAAATATTTCACATCCATATCCAAATACTTTTTACTAGTAATGATAATTTTATCACTCACTTCTTTACCTTCAGAAGCTTTAATAACTCTATTAACCAATATTTTTATATCTGCATTAGCATTTTCTGGAGCTATAGATTTTATTACACCATAAGCATCTAATATAGCAGTAAGTTCAGGAGTTGTAACAACAATACTTTCATCAGACGAAAGTAAAAAATACAAAACTGTATCAGAAATACCAGCTCCCGTATCTACTATTATTATATCAGCATCATTCAGAGAATCCATGCTATTAACCAATTTATTCAAAGCTCTTCCAGATAAATTCGCTAAAGAAGAAAAACCAGAAGCACCTGCTATATATCTTATACCATAATCAGTTTCAAGTATAACTTCATGAAGCTTTTTTACACCCTTTATAACATGATATAAATTATATTCAGGCATGTTCCCTAATATAACATTTACATTTCCAAGCCCAAGATCGGCATCTATCAAAAGTACATTCTGTCCTAATTGCTGTAATGCTATAGATAAATTTATAGCTATATTAGTTTTACCTACTCCACCCTTACCGCTTGCTATACTAATTATTCTTTGAGGACGTTTATCTTTTACGCCCATCATCTTTCTTAATTCATCAGCTTGATCTTTCATAATACTTATTAATTTCCCAATATTTTTTATTTTTAGTATTGATATTATTTTACATTACCAAATAAACCTTCTATTATCTTATAACCATATTTTTTGGCAGTTGATATATCTTTTGGTACACCCTGTCCATGAGTTATATAAGTAAGAGGTAATTTCTTTTTAGTAATAGCACAAATTGAAGAAGCCAAATAATCAGTTTCATCAACCTTGGTTAATATTACACCTTTATAATTTGTAGGCTTAAATCCGTTTAATATCTTTAATGCATCTTTATATTTTGCAGTAGCACTCATAACAAGCTGAATATCCATATCGAATCTTCCAACTGTAGTAAAATATTTTGACATAGCAACTATATCTTCAGTACCTTTAGGAGAGCGTCCCATAGTGTCTATAAATAAAAGAGAAGAATTATCCATTTTTCTAATTTCAGCTCTTAATACTTCTGGAGTGCTTGCACTTGTAAAAGGAACTTTCATTATGCTTGCATACCTTTGAAGTTGATCTACTGCTGCTATTCTATAATTATCTATAGTAACAAAAGAAACTTTCTTACCTGATTTCATATATTGTGCTGCTATTTTAGGTATAGTTGTAGTTTTTCCAACTCCTGTAGGTCCAACAAATACTATAATCTTCTTCTTAGCACCAACCTCTATACCATTTGATAACATTAATCTCTCAGCAAAATATTTTTCAACTTCTTCTTTAATTACATCTCTTGATTGGAAAAATCTTGCATTACTTGAAGTTAAAAGATACTCTCTCAAATCTAATAATACTTCCTCTGGAAACTCTCTGTCTCTTAAATAATTGAAACTTTCCTCCATTCCATCAGCGGCAGTAATATCTGAATTATTATCGCTTATCTCTTCTTCATTATAATCTATATCTTTACTCTCATCTTCAAAATAATCTCTAATGCTATTTTTTCTTTCTCTTATATTATTTTCTTCTTTATGTTCCTTATATTCTCTATACTCTTTTCTTGATTCTTTTATCTCTTCTATGGCATTATGAATTTCTTCTTCCTCAGCAGCAAAAGTAGAAAAAGATGTTCTAGAATCATTATTATTAGAATTATTGGAGTTACTTTTATTTAGATTTATATTTGGAAAACTGTTTCCAAGATATTCCTTTACTATATCTCTTATCTGATCTTGAACCAATTTCTTTACATTATCATCTACAGAATTATTAATATTATTCTGATTGTTACTAGAAGAATTAGCATGATTGTACATAACATTACTATTAAAATTACTCATATTATTATTCATACTATTCATAAAATTATTATTATGAAAATTATTATAATTATCAATAGGAGAAAAACTATTATTATTGTTTGAATAATCCGAAAGCATAGAATTTCTCATATTTGAAAATGAAGAATTTGCAAGATTAGAATATTGATTATTATTATTAAAATTCGAAAATGAAGAAAAATTATCAATATTTCTTTCTCTTGCAGTAGTGTTATTCTCAATTTTATCTTCTATTTTTATATTGTTATCATTTAAAAGCTCTTTAGGAATATCATCATTCTCATCATCATATGAACTTTCTTCATCATTTGAAGCATTGATTGTTTTATTATTATTAGAAGAATTATTATTTCTATTTGCACTCTTTTCTTTTAATGCTTTGGTTATAGATACTATTCTATCAGCCATTTCACTTGCATCAATAGTTTCTGAAGAATGTTTTTTCATTTCTATTCTATCGCTTAGAAGTTTATTTCTATGCATATCCTCATCTTCTTCTGAATAAGAACTTTTCTCTTCCAAAGAATTATTTTTTCTATCATAAATAGAATTATTAAGCATTATTCTAAGTTCATGTTCAGTCTTCATTCCAAGTCCTAGAAAACCTCCCACTTTTACATCTTTACTAGTTAAAATAACAAAATTACCGCCGTATTCAACTCTAGCTTTGGCAAATGCATCTGTTTTATCTTTACCTCTAATAGTTCGTATATCTACCATCTTTTTACTCCTCTAATCATATTAAAACCCCAGCATCTTACCAATTAATATTGTTCTAATATACCGATAGAAACTTCAAATTCTTTTTTAATCATACCAAAAATATTTTTTCTTTTACTTTCTCTAACACTTATTATAAAATAGCTTTCTCCGTACTTATCTCTAGCCTGTTTTTCGATTTCTTCTCTGTTTTTTCCAAAGATTTTAATTGTTTTCATTGTATAACTCCAAGTATATTATTTTATATTTATATCTTAATCGCCTATAAGGCATCATTTTATACTAGCAATACCCTGCACATTATAACCCTGTGCTATTTCTGTAGTGGCTATAACCTTATACTTACCAATATTTTTAGCTATAAACTGATATAAAGGTCTTCTTATAATAGGAGAAGTTAAAAATATTATATCATCTACCCCAGAATCGCTTACAAGTTTTACAGCATCTTTTATATTTTTAATTAAGTTCTGCATACTTTCAAAACTCATAGCTATCATTTGAGAACCTTGTAAATTACCAGTGTTTGCAAGATTCTGAGCTATATTGTTTTGTAATTGCTGACTTAAAGTAATAACTCTAATATTTCTATCCTGATCGGCTGCCATTTGTGATATTTGAGATGCCAATCTGCTTCTTACAAGTTCTGTAGCCTGTTCACTTCCCATAATGGCTATAGCATCAGCAACACCTTCTAATATAGCAACACTGTTTCTGATAGGTACTTCCTCTTGAAGAAGATTCTGAAGAACTTTTTGTATATATCCAAGAGGACTTTCATTATGAGGTTTAGCAGCAAGTACTTCAGATACAAGAGCCTTATGATCATCTTTGATAAGATCAAGCATATTCTGTACCTCTTCACGTCCGATAAGAAGATTAGCATTTCTTTTAATAGTTTCACTGAAATGTGTAGCAATAACCGAAGTAGGCTGAAATAACATAAAGCCTTTTTTCTCAGCCATATCCTTTTCATCAACTTTAATCCAATAAGCAGGAAGTCCAAAAGCAGGCTCTCTTACCTTTTCACAGTCTGGAGAAGGTCCATCTGGAGAATTAGCATTCAAAGCCAAAAGCATATTAGGACGAACGAATCCTTTAGCCATTTCAGTACCATTAATACTTACTGTATATTCATCAGGTTCTATTACACTGTTATCAACAATACGAACAGGAGGAACTACAAGTCCAACCTCTAAAGCAAGCTCTCTACGAATCTGACTGATTCTATTAATTAAATCTCCTCCCTCAGATTCCAAAGCCAAAGGTATAAGCGAAGCACCAACTGAAAGCTCTATCTTTTCAACTTTTAAGAAAGGAGTAACATCTAAAGGTCCTTGATGAACCTGCTCACCTGCATCCGCTTTAGTACCGTCTTCATTAAGTCCAAGTTCCTGCTGTTCCTTTCTCAAAGCATATCCTGATAAAAATAATACCAATGATATAACGAATAATGCAATCTTTGGAAAACCAGGTAAAAGCATCAAAAAGAATGCAAAACCAGCACCTATGAATAAGTTTTTAGGCTTAGCAAAAATTTGTACAGCAATTTGTGTAGATAAATTATCTTCGCTACTGCTTCTAGTTACAAGCAAACCTGTAGCAAAACTCATAAAGAAAGAAGGTATCTGACTCACCAAACCATCACCCACTGTAAAACGGGTATAGGCATTAACTGCCTGAGTGAAACCCTCTCCTCTCATTGTCATACCAATAATGAGTCCGCCTACTATATTTATAACTGTGATTATGATACCAGCTATAACATCACCCTGCACGAATTTTGAAGCACCGTCCATAGTACCATAAAAATCACTTTCACCTCTAATCTTTTTTCTCTTCTCTTCAGCCTCTTTATCAGTTATAGCACCAGCCTGAAGTTCGCTTTCAACCGCCATCATCTTTGAAGGCATACTGTCTAATGCAAATCTTGCTGCTACTTCTGATACTCTTGTAGCACCTTTAGTGATAACCACAAACTGAACTATTATAAGTATGATAAATATTACAACACCTACAACTATATTTCCACCTACTACGAAATCAGCAAATGAAGTAATAACCTTACCATTGAAATTAGCTCCTTCAGTAAGAATTGCTCTTGTAGTAGATACATTCAAAGCAAGTCTGAATGCTGTCATAACTAATAATACAGAAGGAAATACACTAAAATCATTTGCACTCTTTATACTAAGCACCATAAGTAATATTAATAGCGATACTACAATATTAATTATAAGTAAAAAGTCCAATATCATTGAAGGCAATGGTATAATGAGCATCATTATTACCATCAC
>NZ_JARHYI010000038.1 GCF_029258575.1 Brachyspira sp.
AGAAGCTGTTCGGGCTGTAGTTCCTGCAACAAAATGTTCTATTAACTTTAATTGTTTTTCTCGGCTTAATTTACTTCGTTTCATAACTAAATTATAACAAATTTAAGTTATCTAGGACAGCCCCTAATTTTTTTTAATTGATACATTGACTATTGAAAAAAAATTATTATTATTTTATAATAATGCAAAATATTTTAAGGATTAAGCTAAAATGAAAAGAATAAATAGTCTAACAGTTCAAATTCCAATTATACTTAGTATAATAATTATTATAGTAATAGTATCTATGTCTGTAATATTTATAATACCGACATCTAAAACTATTGAAAAAAATACAGTAAACGGTTTTGAAAATATATTAATAGGTTTTAATTCTACTATAAATATGATTATGAGAGAGCAGTTGTCATTAATAGAAACATATGCTACAACAGCTATTATTATTCAATTTGCTGCAAACCCTAACGATCTCGCTTTGTATAATAATTTAAAAGAAATATTAGTATCGTATGATGATATTAATTATTATTCCTTAAATATTGGTGTAGCCTCTATTGAAGGCAGAATATTAATTGACAACAAGAATCCTGATTTAGAAGGTGTTTCTTTAGCCGAAGTTCATCCTGAATCATTTAAAGAATTAAGAGATAGTGATTATTCTGTGAAATTTGACGGCATGCCGCAAATCTCAAGAACTACAGGTGCTAATGCCCTTCTTATAATGAGAGGTATAAGAAATAAAGCAGGAAAATTATTCGGTATTATGTATATAAATTTAGATTTAGATAAAGTAAATAAAGAAATAGTATCTACTTATGTTTTAGAAGGCTCTGAAAGATTAAATGTTATTAATAAAGAAACAAGAGGAGTATTACTTTCATCTGATGATAGTTTGATTGGTACAACTCTTGATTCCACATTTGATATAGTAAAAACTAAGGATCATGGCGTTATAGATTCATATAAACTTGATGGAGGCAATAAGCGTACAGCAATATTTGATAGTATTGAAGCTAACGGCGTACCTTGGACTGCAATATTAGCTAAAGATGATGCTGATATTTATAAAGATATTTTTGTTTTAGTTAAATGGATATTAATTTTATCTATTGTAATGATTGTTCTTTCAGTTATTGTAATATTTGCATACGTAAAAAATATTATGAAACCTTTAGGAAATATACTTCAAATGGCTAAAGATATATCGCAAGGAGATTTAAGTAAATCTTATACAATTATTAAAAGCAAAAATGAATTCGGACTTTTAGTATATTCTTTTAATGCTATGAGAAGCGAACTCGTTGATATTATTAATAAGATTTATGAATCAGTAGAAGAAGTAAAAAATAGTGCTGAAGAGCTTTCTAAAGGAAGCGATGATTTAGCCCGCAGAACAGAGACTCAGGCAGCCAGCTTGGAAGAAACAGCAAGTTCTATGGAAGAAATGTCTTCTACAATTAAATCTTCTACAGAACAATCTGTTCATGGTAATGAAATGATGATTGCATCCAGTCAGGCAATAGAAGAGGCAGGAGAAATTATATTAGAAACAACTAAAAATATAGAAGGCGTTTATGAAGCTAGTGCAAAAATTAAGGATATTACTTCTATCATAGAAAATATAGCATTTCAGACTAACATACTTGCATTGAATGCTGCCGTAGAAGCTGCCCGTGCAGGTGATCAAGGAAAAGGGTTTGCTGTTGTTGCTTCTGAAGTAAGAAATTTAGCTCAAACTACGCAGTCATCAGCTAAAGATATTACTAATTTAGTTGATAATGCTTATGAACAAATTAATAAAGCTACAGACACGGCTAGAAGTTCTCAGGAAATATTTTATGATGTTAGAAAAAAAATAGATGAAACATCGAGAATCATGAAAGATATATCTTCTACAGCTGTAGAACAAAATGCAGGAGTAGAACAAGTCAATAAAGCTGTAGCTGATATGGATAATCTTACTCAGCAAAATGCTGCTTGAGTAGAAGAAGCTTCTGCCTCAACTAAAGCATTATCTAGTCAGGCAGATACA
>NZ_JARHYI010000121.1 GCF_029258575.1 Brachyspira sp.
GATAAAAATTCATATACTGCATTTCCTAGTATAATTAAACTTGATAATAATAAATGTCTTATAAGTTTTAGAACGGCACCAAAAATAAAAAAACATTATTCACATCTGCATTCATTAAGTAAATCAATGTTTGCCATTGTAAATTTAAAAAATCTTGAAACAGAAAAAGTTTTTGAATTTGCTGAAGAAGATGATGCTGCCAAACAAGATGCCCAGCTTTTTAGGATAGATAAAAAAACTATAATGGCATACTATTTCAGATATACATTTCACCCAATGAATGAAAAAGATTTATTTAGAGATTATACATTTATAGAATATGCTAATACTATAGCACTTTTAAGCGGAATAGGTGTATGTATGAGCTATGATAATGGAAAGAGCTTTTCAAAACCTTATACTATAAAAATTAATAAAGATAATGAAATCATGAAAAATTTTGCTGTTAGAGGAAGTATATGCAAACTAAATGATGAGCTTCTTCTTCCTATATATGCATATAAAAAAAATATTAATAAAAATAACTGCAAGTATCAATGCTATATTATTTCAAGTAAGGATTTTATTGATTGGAAATTAAAAAGTTTTTTATGTGAAACTGAGTTTAAAAAGATAGATGGTAAAAAGAGAAAAATAGAATATGTAGAACCTTCTTTGCTCAATTATAAAAATACTATAATAGCTTTCATAAGAACTCATATTGATAATGAATATGGTGTTACTTCTATAAGCTATTCAAATGATAAAGGAAAAACTTTTTCAAAGCCTATTTTTACAGATATAAATGGATATCCTTTAAATCCTATTATTTTAAATAATGGAAAACTTCTTCTTACTTACGGATACAGATTAAAACCTTATGGAATAAGAGCATTAGTTTTTGATAATATTGATGATATATTCGATATAGAAAAAATTAATTATAAGGCAAATAATGAAGAGATTATAATAGATTCTGATATGAAAAGTACGGATTGCGGTTATCCTTGGTGCATTGAAAATGATGATATTATATCATGCATTTATTATGGATATAAAGATAAAAATAAAATTAGAAAAATATATATGAAGAGGTTTACTTTAACCTAAAAATATTGTATAAAGTAAATATAACTATATAGTAATTAATATTAATAGTGTGTTTTAGGAGGTTTTTATTATGGATGATAAAGATATAATGGATCCCAATGTTTATCAGATAAAGAAAAATGATTGGAAAGTAGAAGAAAATGATAAAACAATTACTTATAAACTTTTAGCGTATAAATTATCATCTTGGAGTGAGGATACATATTTAGTTATAAATGTTGATAAACAAAATAATACAAAAGAAATAATAATAGATTGGAACAGTAAAGATTTTGTATTTTCTGAACATAAGACATTTTTTAGATTTGATGAAGATTTTCCTGATAATTTGGATTGTAAGGCAGATGAAAAAAGATTAAGTTCTATAGTTTTAAAATCTGATTATGTTTATGATAGTATTCTTAATTCTAATATGCTTATAATAAGAGCTTCGCTTGAAAAAAGCAAAACGACTAGAATGTTTGATGTTTCAAAGTTTAAAGATATAGCAAAATAAAAATATATTTTAAAACTAAAAAATAAATATAAAACTTTCAGAAATAATTTTTTAATCTGTAAATGGGTTTATCATTAGCAATAATAAAAAAATGGTATCAGCTTTTAATACTAATACCATTTTTTATTAATATTGATAAAGTTATTAATTAAAATTCTTTTATCTTTTCTTTATTTAAAGTTTTTATCAATGCTTTAGCTATTTCTATAGAAGCAATTATATCATCATAAGAAGCATAACAGTAATGACTATGAGCATATCTTGTAGCCACACCTAATACTATACTTGGAATTCCTAGATTAGCTTTATGATAAGTAGCACCATTTGTAGAACCTTTTTCTCTTACTATAACCTGATGAGCTAAATGATTTTTTTGTGCTGTTTCTATAGTATATTTACTCAATCTAGGATTTGTAATCATACCGCCGTCAATTATTCTAAGCTGAGAACCTCTTCCTATAGCCCCATGAGCTCTATCACCATAATAGAAAGTATCATCAGCTGGAGAACCTTCAAATACTATAACTAAATCAGGTTTTACTTTATTCGCGGCAACTGAAGCCCCTCTAGTTCCTACTTCCTCCTGTGCGGTCATCATTCCCACCAAATTAACATTTAATTTTTCATCTTTCAATGCCTTTAAAGTTTCTATTACACATAAAGCACCAACTCTGTTATCTATCGCCTTAGCACATATACTTTTAGTTCTTTCATCATATCTGAAATCAACATCAGGTGCTATAGGATCTCCTATTTGTATTCCGAATACTTCTTGAGTTTCCTTTTTACTTCTAGTACCAACATCTATATACATGTCGTATAGAGCAGGCAGTTTTCTTCTCTCTTCATCCGTCATAAAATGAGGAGGTTTTGAACCTATTACTCCTTTCACATATTCACCAGATGAAGATTTTATTACAACGGAATTTGAAACTATATTTGGTATATGCCAACCTCCAAGTGGTATAAAAGATATTGTTCCATTATCATTTATATGTTCAGCCATAAAACCTATTTCATCTATATGACAGTCTAAAGCTACTATTGGCTTATCTTTATCTATTTTTTGAAGTCCTAAATACAAATTGTTTATAGAATCTCTTTCCTTATCTATAAATGATGTATGCTTTTTTATAATTTCTATAACATCATCTTCAAAGCCTGAAGGTCCGAATGCATTAGTTAAATCTTTCATCAAATTCAAAATATCATTCATAAAAAATTCCTTTATAAAATACTAAATTAATTGCATTTACAATAGAATATAATAAATCATTTAAATAAAATATCAATTATTAAAGTATAAATCTTTACAAATAATATGCATATATAAACTATCATTTTTTATGATGTCGATATACTGTGAAGTTTAAATATTAATTTATAAATGTGATTGTATTTTTATTAAATATAGTATAAAATGAATAAAAAAGAATAATAAAATTACTTGACTTATAAACATTATATATTATAATTCTTAATACGACTTAAAGGAGCTAACATGAATAGTGCCATATCAAATCAAATACTTGTTTTTAAGATAAATAATGAATTGTACGGAATAGATATTCTTAAAGTTCAAGAAATATTAAATTTTATGCAGCCGTCTCCTATTCCAAATTGTCCTGATTATTTGAAAGGTATTATTAATTTAAGAGGTACTATAATTCTTGTTATAGATTTAAGAGCTAGATTCCATTTTGATGAACCTATGAATCCTGAAAACTGCGTAATTGTAGTTGTGGCAATAGGAGATAAAAAATACGGTTTAGTTGTTGACTCTGTATCTGATGTTCTTACTATAAATAGTGAAAATATTCAAGAAGATATAGATATGCATGTAGGTATTGACAGTAGATATATAATGGGATTAGTAAAAGCTAATGAACAGATGATAATTTTGGTAGATATAGATAAAGTATTCATTCAAGATGAGCTTGATGATTTAACTAATGCTGTTAATAACTCTATAGTAAAGTAATTAGATAATATTATGTCTTCTCATAGAATACTTAGAGTAAATGAAAATATTAAGCAAACTCTCTCTATGATTATAATGAGGGAGATAGAAGATCCTAGAATAAAGAATAATCTTGTTACTATCACAAAAGTTGATACTGCTAAAGATTTGAAAAATGCAAAAGTATATTTTGTATGTTTGAATGAGGATAAGCAAAATGAAGTTCTTAATGGACTTAATAGTGCTAAAGGCGTAATATTTTCGTATCTTAGAAAACAGCTTACTATCAGATATGTACCTAATTTGACATTTCATTATGATAAAAATTTAATAGAAACCAATAAGGTTTTAACAAGTATAAAAAAATTAGATATACCAGAAGAAATTCCTGAAGATAATTAAACTTTTATAAATTAAATATTAAGGGTTTATTAATGGCTATTTGTAATAATGTTGATATAACAGTGTCTAAAGAAAAAATATTAGAAAGGTTATCCAAAGCTGATAATATAACTATCACAGGACATAGAAATCCTGATTGTGATTGTATATGTTCAGGGCTTGCTTTGTCTTTGATTATTAAAAATATATTCAATAAAGATGCATATGTAGTTAATACTGATAAAATACAGAGAGATTTAAAAAATATACTTTTTATTGATAAAGTAATTTTTGAAGTAAATGAAAATACTTTGCCTAAAAAAGATGTTTTAGTGGTTCTTGATTCTGGAGATATAGATAGAATAGGATGGCTTTCAGATATATTAAATGAATATAATGAAGTAATATTTATAGATCATCATAAAGTGAGAAATATTAAAGGTGTTACTATGTTTTATGATGATACCACTGCAGGTGCTACTTGTGAGATAATAACCGATATATTTCAGGATTATATAGAAAAATTTGATTCTAATATAGCTACATTGCTTTACTGCGGAATTTGTACCGATACTGGAAGTTTTATATTTACTAATACAACAGACAGAACTTTATTTTATGGTTCAAAACTTATGTCTGTAGGAATAATACAAGAGAATCTTGGTAATGTTGTTAGAAAAAGATATACTAAAAATGATGTTTCTGCTTTAATAGAAATATACAATAGAATGGTTATAGATGATAATAAAAAAATAGGATATTTATGTTTGGAAGATACAATTTGTGGCATTAATATGAAAGAGCTTGCTGTAAGTGCTTCGGATATTCTTATTCAAATGGATGATGTATTAATAGGTTTCATTATTCATGAAGGAGAGGAGAATTTTAGAGTTAGTATAAGAAGCAGATGTTCCAAAAATATTAGAGAAGTTGCTGAGAGTTTTGGTGGAGGAGGACATCCTAAAGCATCAGGTTTTTCTGTATCCAAAAATGATTACACGAAAGAAAGATTAATAACAGAAATAAATGATAAATTAACTTCCTTATTAGCTTAATGATTTATGATAAAAGATGATATTATAATATATACAGACGGCGGATGCAGAGGAAATCCGGGACTTGGAGCTTGGGCTGCTATACTTATAAGTGAAAAACATAATCTTCGTCTTGAAATTGGTGGAAGTGAAGACAGTACCACAAATAATAGAATGGAAATGAAGGCTGTTATCAAGGCACTTGAGAGATTAAAGCATTCTCATAATATTAAGCTTCATAGTGACAGTGCTTATTTAGTCAATGGCATGACAAAGTGGATATATTCTTGGCAGAAAAATAATTGGATAAAAAGTGATAAAAAGCCTGTGGAAAATAAAGAGTATTGGCTTGAATTAATAGAATTATCAAAAAGGCATAGTATAGAATTTATTAAAGTAAAAGGGCATTCCAACAACAAAGAAAATAACCGTGCTGATGAAATAGTAAATATTCTTATGGATGAGCATATCAAAAAAGGAAAAATTTCTTCTTTTAATGAAAAGACTGAATATTGCTGATTTTAGTATTTTAGGGCGTTATATAAAACAATAAATTTAAAAAAACTAGGGTGGGTGTTTCATATTCTGTTTTGGCAGTAAAAAAGATAAATGTGAAATTTAATATAAGATTATAAGAAAATAGGGTGGGGATAGAAATAAAGTTTAAAAACTTATTTACATACCCCGCCCTTTATTATTTTCTATGTAATTTTGGAATTAAAATTTTAATAGTCTTTTTGTATAATTAGAAATTTGAGCCCCCGCCAAGTTTTTATTAGATTTATGATTTTATTAAGATATGATTAATATATTTTTTATGAATATGAATAGTTTTCAGCAAAAGAATTAACATAATTAAATTAACATAATAATACTTTACAATTTTATTCTTTTTTGTATAATACTTTGAAAGGATTATATTATGTTTACTTATTTTGTTATTAAACGCATATTAAAAGGCATAATTATGTTTGTTATACTTATGTTTATGTCATCAGCTATATTTAATACAGTAAGCGAAAAAACCTTAAAAGCACAGATTGAAGAGAATATCAATGCTGAAGTAATAGGGTTAAATAATATGCGTACTGAAGATATTGAGAATTTTATTAAAGAGAGAAGAGCATATTATTATGATATATATTGGCTCAATAGAAGTGTAGGTGAGAGAATATTCATAAGAGCTATTAATACAATAACTTTTCAATTTGGAAAATCAGCTATTATGCTGGATTCAAACGGTAATAGAGAAGTTATAAAAATAATATGCGAGGCACTTCCCCGTTCTATAATACTTTTCACAACGGCATCAGTAATACAAATGATTATAGGTTTAATAATAGGACTTATAAAGGCAAGAAAAGCAGGCGGACTATTTGACAGAACAACAAGTATTATAACTATGATTGTATACGGTATGCCTACTTGGTGGCTTTCTATGATTCTTATAATGGTATTCGTTTATAAGTTTAATTTATTTCCATCTGGAGGAGTTCATTCCATACCAGTACCAACAGGAATAATGTACTATTTAGATATGTTATGGCATATGGCATTGCCTATTTTCACATTAACTTTAATAGGTTTTTGGGGACTTTCATTTGTTGTAAGAAATATAGTATTATCCACATTGCAGGAAGATTATATAATGGCGGCAAGGGCTAGAGGAATATCAGAAAAATCTGTTTTGCTTGGACATACTTTAAGAAGTTCAGCTCCTCCTATAGTTACAATAACTTTATTGGGATTACTTGGTTCTATTGCGGGATCAATTATATTTGAGGGTATATTCTCATGGCCTGGACTTGGAAATCTCTATTGGATATCAGTTCAGCAAAATGATATACCTGTACTAATGGGAAATTTGGCTATAACTACTGCACTTTATCAATTCGGTTTAGTAGTTCTTGATATATCTTACGGATTCTTGGATCCTAGAATAAAAATAGGAGGCAGGCTGTAATGCAGAATAATGATATTAATAAAAATAATATTAATAAGAAACTTGCCCCTTTAATAGAATTTTTTAATGAGTTTAAAAAGGATAAAACAGGTGTTATAGGTTTATGTATACTAATTTTGTCAATTTTTGTATCTTTGCTTGAACCTTTGATTTTAACTTATAAAGAGTCTCCTAAAAGATGGAGAGATATAACATATTGGCAGGATAATCCCGCATCAGCAGCTCCTGAATGGATTAACTTCTTTCATAAAGAGAAATCAGCAATTACAACCGATATTAAACCTATAAGTGTAGAAACTAATTATATAGATAATCAGGTTCATTATAAAACTATATTTGAATATGATTATAAATTCGACAAATCTCCAGTAGACTTGATTTTTCATGCCGATGTTAACGGTTCTGCAGGCTTGATATGGAATGTTATAAGACCAGACGGAGAATCAATAACCCTTTCAGATAGTTTAAATAATGTTAACGGCGATTTGAGAATATCAGCTTTCAATGATTCAAAAAATAGAATATTTAGATTTTACAGAGAATCAGTTCCAAGAATACTTGCAAGGCAAATTGACACTCTTACAACTAATCCTATGAAAATACTTTTTAATACAAAAAAAGATGATATGGCTAAAAATTTCGAAGTATTAAAAGGTGTTTACAGATTTGAAGTAACAGGAAAATTTGCTGATAATAATTCTAGTTTTTCAAATCCTTATATGGTATTGGTAGGTTCTATGTCTGGTATAATGGGTACTGATAATATGAAACGCGATATATTTTCTGGACTTATTTCAGGTCTTAAATGGGCATTATTTATAGGTATAGCAACTAGTTTTATATCGGTTATAATAGGCGTAATGTACGGAATAGTATCTGCATATTTCGGAGGTTTCATTGATAATGTAATGCAGTTTATTTATCAGATATTTATAGGAATACCTGTTCTTCCAGTGATGATAGTAATGAGTGCAATATTCAAGCCAAGCATATGGACTATGATAAGTATGATGATATTTTTCTCTTGGACAGGTTCTGTTATGACAGTTCGTTCTATGGCAATGCAGCTTAAAGAAGAAACATATATTGAGGCAGCAAGAACGATTGGAGCGGGGCATTTCAGAATAATATTTAATCATTTAGCTCCTTTACTTTTACCTTTTTCATTTGCTTCTATGGCTTTAGCTGTGCCTTCTGCAATAGTTTATGAATCCTCTTTATCATTACTCGGACTTGGAGATGCTTCTATAGTTACTTGGGGGCAAATTCTTCATGATGCTATGAAAGGTTCAGCTGTACTTTCTGGGCTTTGGTGGTGGATAATACCTCCTGGGATTTTAATTGCTGTTTTAGGTATGTCATTTGCATTTTTGGGATTTGCTTTGGATAAAATACTTCATCCTAAATTAAGAAGCAGATAATTAGAAAATAATAAAACATAGAAATATATATTTTTTATTTTTATATATTCCTATGTTTTTTATTTTTTATTTAAAACATTTATGATATTCATTCAAATCTATACTATCTTCTTTGTTACCATAAAAACATAATGTATCTTCTATATTTAATCCAAAATGTTTGAAACTTGATGTAATAGGAGAGAGTAAACTATTAATATCAAATTCTAATGAATCATAATGAGATTTATCTCCTCCTGTTGTAGTAATAATTTGAAAACTTTTGCCTTCTAAGAATTTATTATCATCACTATGAAGTAAAGCACTCAAAACAGTGTCCTGCCATTCTTTCAAAATACTTGGAGTACTGAACCAATATAAAGGAAATTGAAATATTATTTTATCAGATTTCTTCAATAACTCTATTTCATCTTTTATATTATCTTTACTTATCTTATTTTCATTATAGATATCGCTTAGATTATGAATTGTTACATTGTCAAAATCTTTTATTGATTGAAGCAACTTACTATTAACTTTTGAGTCTTTCCAATGGCTATGTGCAAAAATTAGTAATATTTTCATTTATTTCTCCTTATTATATTTTTTTACAATTATATCATATAATATAAATTATAGAAGAGTTAATTTTTTTTTTTATTGATGCTAAAAGTTATTTCAATGCTTTCTTTTTCAAGTATTTCTCTAAGTTCATTAGCATTTTCTATATATCCTATTCTTGTATAGCTGTAAGAAGTTTTAAAAATTTCGTAAAATATAACTATACAATTATTTCCATAAAGCATAAAGTCCCATGTTTTTATATTACATATATTTTTAGTTTTTACTGTAAGATTTTTTCTTAAATTATAATATTTTTCATTATTATTTAAATCATTTATATTAATTGTTAAAGGAATTATATATAAAAAGTCTTTTGCTTTTTGATTATTATTTAATTTAACATTTGTATTTAAAGTATTAAATATATTATTTCTGTAAATAAAATTGTATGCTGTTAATAATAAAAAAAGCTGATAAAGTAAATGAATACATTAGCATATAATTAAGTATTAAAAAATTTATTTTCAATTATAATTTATGATAAGAATATAACAAAATACTTATATAATATATAAGTATTGCTAATATTCCATAATTGATTTATTATATTTACATATTGTCTGTTTATAAAATTGTATATTTTTATTTTTAAAAAAACTTTTACAAATATTGTTTTAATAGTATTATATATATAATATAATTAATGATTAGGTTGTTTATGAGAAAAATAATTTATATTTTTATAATTTTATCATCGTTTTTTAATTTTGCTTATACTCTTACGGATATAGAGACTAAATTCTTAAAATCATGCGAAGAGGGGAAATATGATACAGTGGCTGCTCTTATAAGTAAAAAAGTTAATGTTAATGTTTTATCAGAAGACGGAGTTACTGGCTTAATGCTTGCTTCTCATCATGGTCATAAAGCGGTAGTAAGACTTTTAATAAATTCATATGCTGATGTTAATATTGCTGATAAAGTTGGATATACTGCATTAATAATGGCAGCAACTGGTGGACATATAGATATAGTTAAGATATTAATAAAAGCTAATGCTAATTTAAATGTCCGTAATAATTATGGAGAAACTGCTTTGCATGTAGCTTCATATGGATTGCATTCGGATATTGTTCAGACTTTAATAAATAATAAGGCTGATGTTAATGCGGTTAATAATGATGGTTATAATGCTTTGGTAATGGTTTTTATGTCTGCAGATAAAAGTGAAAATATGCTTCCTGTTGCTAAGATATTATGCGATAATGGTGTTAATGTTAATAATAAAGATAGAAATGGAAGAACTGTTCTTACTTATGTTAAGAATCATTATAAAAAACCTGAAAGTTTGATTGAATTTCTTTCCAGTTATGGAGCTACTGAGTAATTTAATAAAATCTTGTAAAAACATTAAACTCATATATAATTTAATATCGTAATTTATTTAAGGAGAATTGTATGTTGGAAGAATTAATAAATAGAATTCCAAAGTTAGAGAGAATAAAAGATAATATAGAAAAAGCTATAGAGAAAACTATAAAATGTTATGAAAGAGGAAATAAAGTTTTAATAGCGGGCAATGGAGGAAGTGCATGCGACAGTGAACATATAGCTGGAGAATTATTAAAAAGTTTTTTAAAGAAGCGTCCTATAGATGAAAATATTAGAAATGAACTTATTAAATTTGATGACGGAGCTTATATTGCTGATAATTTAGAATCGCCTTTAAGGGCTGTTGCTTTAACTTCTCATTTAGGGCTTTCAAGTGCATATCTTAATGATAAAGAACCTTATTTAGTATTTGCTCAGCAGTTATTAGGTTTTGGAGATAAAGGAGATATTTTCTTTGCTATAAGTACATCTGGAAATGCTAAAAATATTATTTATGCTGCTAAACTTGCTAAGGCTATGGGAATAGAAATTATATCATTTACTAATGAACATGGAGGAAAGCTTGCTGAGATGGCTGATATAGCTATAAAAGCACCTGCAAAAGAAACTCATATATCACAGGAATACCATGAGGCTATATATCATGAAATTTGTATAAAAGTTGAAGAGCATTTTTTTAAAGAGAATAGATAAAAATATATAATTATAATAATGAAAAAGGCTTGTAAAATTACAAGCCTTTTTTTAATCAATTATATATTATTTGGTATACTTAATCCTAATTTGTTCATCATATTAGTATTAACTACAAAATTATAATTTTCTGAAGGTTCTAATGGTATATTTTTTATATCTTTTATGTTTTCTAAAACTTCTATAGTCTTTTTTGCAGTTAATACTCCCATATCATAATAGTTCACTGAATATGTAGCGGTACCTCCTATCTTTGTCATACTAGCGTCAGCACATACAACAGGAAGTTTTGTGCTTTCCTCTATTATAGCTACATTAGCCATACTGCTTGCTATAACATTGTCTGTTGGAGAAAATATAGCATCAACTTTACCAACAGCACTTAACATTATTTGCTGTATTTCATTTGCATTTGCAATTGTAAGATCAGTATATTCCAGTCCTAATGAATCCAATTTTTCTTTTGCTAATTTTATTTGATATACTGAATTTATTTCACTTGAACAGTATAAAAGTCCTATTTTTTTAGCGTTCGGTATTAATGTATGCATAAGCTCTATTTGTTTTTCTATTGGAGGAAGATTAATAACACCTGTTATATTGACATTTGGCTTATCTAAATTTGTTACCAATTTGGCACCTATAGGATCTCCTATACCTGAAACTATTATTGGTATATCTTTTGTCATATTTACAAGCGATTGTGCTGATGGAGTACCTATTGCTATTATTATATCTTTTTTATCATTTACAAATTTTTGTGCTATTGTATTACAGTTTACCTGTTCCCCTTGAGCATTCTGATAATCTATAACTATTTTTTTATTACTGTTTTTATAATATTTATTTAATTCATCTTCTATGCCTTTGTATATCAAATCTAATGCATCATGCTCTATAATTTGACTTATTCCTATTTTTATAATTTTATTACTTTCTGCATTGCTTCTTTTATCTGCATTTTTCTTGCTAATTCCAAATGCTGATGCTAGTATAAATATTATTATTAATACAAATATTATAATGTTATTTTTCATTATCTTAATCCTTTTTTAATCTTTATATATCAAAATTGCTTTATATAGTAATGATACTACATAGAGTATTTTTTGTCAATACTGTTTATAGTAATTCCTATAATTTTTTCTTGATATATTAAAAAAAATATGTATTATTAAAATATATTACTTTGGATTATATTTTATGAAGGTACTTTTAATAAAACAAACTTCTTTGGGAGATGTTCTTCATATGACTCCCGTTATAAGAGCATTAAAAAAGTGGAAACCTGACTGCATTATAGATGTAGTTACTGATAAAAAAGCTTTAGGAATACTCGAAAATAATCCTTATATAAATAAGTTTTATGTTTTGGATATATACAAATATGAGAAAGAGATATTTAAATCTCCTTTATTGTTTTTTTCTACTATAAGAGAATTTTTTTCTCATATAAAAGATGTTAGAAAAGAGCATTATGATATAGCTATGGATTTGCAGGGACTTGAAAGAAGCATTATATTTTTATATTTATGCCATGCCCAAAAAAAGTATGCAAAGGGAAAATGGTTTGGTCTTAAAAGTAATTATTATAAGGATATAAATGCTATAGTTGGATTGATTTCTTTTTTGAAATTTATTGACTGTCCTGATGATGGTACTGATTTAGACTATTTTTTGCCTAATAATATAGAAACTGATTTTGCCAAAAGAATAGAAAATATACAATATTCAATAAACAGTAATTTTAATATAAAAGATGAATATATTGTATTTTCTCCTTTTTCAAGATGGGATACTAAAGATTTGTCTGTAAATAAATCAAGAGAGATTATAAAAGAGATAAAGAAACTCAAAGATATACAAATAATACTTTCAGCTACATCTGATTACAATGAAAAATGTGCTGAAATAGTTAAAGATTTTGATAATGTATTAAATACTTCAGGACTTTTTAATCTTCCTCAATTGGCATATTTAATAAAAAATTCAAATGGAATGATTACAGTTGATTCTTTTCCTATGCATACTGGATGTGCATTTCAAAAACCTCTTATAGCAGTATTTGGACCTACTAGTGAAGTTAGGGTAGGACCTATTGCCAAAAATTCTGAAACTATAAGAGTTGAGAATTTAGAATGTGCTAGATGCTATAAGAGAAAAAATTGTCCTAATAATCATATATGTATAGAGAATATATATGCTGAAGCTTTGGCAAGAAGGTTTATAGAAAAAATAGAAAAATAATACTATTGATATTAAGAATAAAAATTATATAATAAAATAAATATATAGTTGTTTTAAGGAGGTATATTATGCAAATAACTTTTTTAGGTACAGGTACTTCCGACGGTGTTCCAATGATAGGATGCAAATGTAAGGTATGCACAAGTAAGGATAAAAGAGATAAAAGAACACGTTCTTCTATATTAATAAAAAATAATAATAAAAATTATGTTGTTGATACTTCGGCTGATTTTAGACAGCAAATGCTTAGAGAAAAAATAGACAGCCTTGAAGCGGTATTCTATACACATTCACATGCAGATCATACTTCAGGTATAGTTGATTTGAGGGCATTAAATTTTATAATGCATACATCAATAGACTGCTATGGTAATAAATATACTATGGATAATTTAAGAGAGAAATATGATTACTTTTTTAACCCTGTTCAAGTTGGAGGCGGTCTTCCTCAAGTTGTTTTTCATCATATAGAAAATGAAATGATATTTAATGATATTAAAGTTACCCCTATTCCTATAATACATGGAGTTCTTCATATATTGGGATATAGATTCAATAATTTTACTTATATTACAGATGCAAGCTATATAAGTGAAGAAAGTTTGAAACTATTGGAAGGTACGGAGATTTTGGTTTTGAATGGTTTAAGGTATAGACCTCATCATACTCATTTATCTTTACAGGAATCTGTTAATATTGCAGATAGATTGGGTGTAAAGAAAGCATATTTCACACATATGACTCATGATGTTTTGCATAGGCATTTGGAGAGGGAACTTCCTGCAAATATGTATCCTGCATATGACGGACTTGTTATAGAAATTTAATAATCTGTATATATTATATGCAATTTAAAAGATAATAATAAAGAGAGAACTATATGAAAAAATTAATAACATCATTATTTTTTGCATTACTTTTTAGTGTAAATTTATTTGCACAGCATGGCGGCGGAGTAGCTTTATTCGTTCCTATGACAGGAAGTTTTGCATTTTCTGATATAAGAGGTTTAGACGGTAGTAAATTAGATACTTTAAAAGGTGGAAGTTCATTTGATTTCGGTGTATTAGTTCAGACTGGATATTTTTATGATTTCGGTGGATTATTGGGATTTGATGCCTTAGCTGATATAGGATATTATAGAAGTACATATAAATATATTAATTCTAAAGAAGGAAAGGTTATTTCCTATGCATTTGATAGTCTAAATGCTGGAGCCATGTTTAGAGTAACTTTTTTGGTATTAGCATTGGGTATAGGTTCTGGAGTAAAAATACCAATGGCTGCCAATATTCATGATGGTGATTATAATTCAAAGTTAAATAGCGATGAAATAAAAAAATCATTTTCATCTGCTGTTATACCATATCTAAAATTTACTATCGATTTTAAATATAATCTGAGCAGTTTTTCAGCCATTGTGGCAGGCTTATATTTTAATTATGATTTTGCTATGAATTATAAAAATCCTAATTATTCAAGATATAATATACACTCTTTTGATTTTGGAATACAATTAGGTACTTATTTTGTAGGTACTAAACATTAAATTAGATAATATTGAATTGATTATTATTTCTATTGGGATACGAATATGCTAAAAGAACTTTTACAGCCTGAAATTGAGGACTTGATAGAAGAAAAAGATTGGGAATCTTTGAGAGATACGCTTTTACTATGGCAGGAAGTAGAAACGGCTAATTTAATTACATCTTTAAAAAATGATAATAAATATAAAGTTTTTAGTGTATTGCCTAAAGATTATTATTTAGAGGTTTTTCCAGAGCTTGCACCTATAGATCAGAGAAGAATTATAGAAAATATGAGCGAATCGGATATAAAGTATCTTTTGGAAAATATGAATCCCGATGATAGAACATATTTTTTAGGTTCTATACCTTCATCATTATCTGAGAATATATTAAAACTTTTAGGTACTGAAGATAGAGAAATAGCTTCATGGCTTTTAGCTTATCCTGAAGAGAGTATAGGGCGTTTAATGACTCCTAAATATATAAGCATAAATCCTGATTGGACTGTTAGGGAGGCTTTTGAATATGTGAGAAGTAATATAGAAGAGTCAGAAATCTATACTACTTTATATGTTATAGATTCAAAAAGAACTTTAATAGGTTCTATTGCATTAAGAAAGTTATTTTTTACAGATAAAAATATATTAATATCTGAAATTACAAATAACTGCCCTTATATATCGGTTTATGAAGATCAGGAAAATGCCATTAATATAATAAAAAAATATAATTTGCATTCTCTAGCTGTAGTTGATGACAGACATTCTATGATAGGAATTGTTACAGTAGATGATATAATGGATATTGCTGAAGAAGAGTATACAGATGATTTCCATAAGATGGCTGGTATTACTTCGAGCGAGGAGCAATTTGATGATAATTTGAAAATCACTCCTATTTTTACTCTTTATAAGCAGAGAATATTTTGGCTTTTAATACTTGTTTTTATAAATATATTTTCTGGCGGTGTCATAAGTATATTTCAAAATACACTTCAAAAGCATATAGTACTTGTAGTATTTTTACCATTGATTATAGGAAGCGGAGGTAATGCTGGAAGTCAGTCTGCTACTCTTGTTATAAGATCCCTTGCCATTGGAGATGTTGTTCTAAAAGATTGGTTTTATATGCTTTCAAAAGAAATTATAGTTGCAGCTATTTTAGGTTTGAGTATGGGCATTGGGGCTTATATACTTGGTGTTATACGGGGTGGATTTGAGATAGCGGCTATTGTATCTGTATCAATGTTCAGTATAGTTTTTATAGGCAGTATTATAGGTCTTTGTTTGCCTTTTATACTTACAAAACTTAATATTGACCCTGCTATAAGTGGGGCTCCTATGCTTACTTCTATATGCGATATAATAGGTACCGCTTTATATTGTTCTATAGCTACACTGGCATTTATAATATTACAATAATTTCATTTTAATAATATTTTTTTATTATTTTTAAAAAAAATTTTAAATAATTGTTAAATTATATAGTATAATTTTTATTAAAAATATATTTGACTATTTATGCTTTTATATTACATTTAAACAAAGAATAAGGTTTATTATTTATGAGAGAAATCGAGATTGAATTGCATGAAGCATCAGCTAGAAATAATATATTAGCTGTTGAAATCTTATTAAAAAATAAAAATATAGATGTTAATTTAAGTAATATAATAGGATTAACTCCATTAACACATGCATGCAGAGCAGGATATAAGGAAATAGTTGAATTACTTTTAAAAGCTGGAGCTGATCCTAATAAGGCTGATCAATTATATATAACTCCATTAATGAATGCCTGTGCAAATGGTCATACTGATATAGTTAGTATTTTAATAAAATATGGGGCTTCTATAAATTTGAGTAATTGTAATAATGAAACTCCATTGCATTATGCATGTTCTGAAAATTATTTTGATATAATGAAAATACTTGTAGAAAATGGTGCCGATGTTAATGCCAAAACTGATATTAATGTTACACCTTTGATGTATTGCTGTCAAAAGTCAAATTTTGATGCGGTAAAATTTTTGATAGATAATAATGCCAATATAGATGATTTTGATATATATGAAGAAACGGTATTATCATATGCCATATCAAGCGGTAATATCGATATAGTTGAATATATATTAAATAGGGGAAATATAGAGATACCTAAATATTCTTTGACAATGGCTGCTACAAGTGGAAATTTATCATTAGTTCATTATATACATTCAAAATTGGGTATTAATAATCATAATGTATTTTCAAGTGCTTTTATATCAGCAGCTTATAATGGGCATTTAGATGTTGTTAGATATTTCTTTGATAATTCTAGGAAAAAAGCTCCTGAAGCTTTAGCGGTTGCTGCTTCTGCTGGGCATAAGGATATAGTTAATTATTTTCTTATGAATAAAGTGCCTTTGAATGGTGTTACTGATAATGGAAAATCTGCTTTGATATCTGCTATAGAGATAGAAAATAAGGAAATAATAGATTTGCTTATAAAATACAATGTTGATGTTAATAAGTCTGATGATGATGATGTAACTCCTCTTATGTATGCATGTTATATAGGTAATATAGAAATAGTAAAAGTGTTGCTTGATAATAATGCTTATACTAATGCTTTAGACAGTATAGAAAGAAATGCTATGATACATGCTATTATAGCTGGAAATATAGATATTGTTGAGCTTCTTTTAATGAGAGGAATGACACTCAATAATGATAATGAATCTATTACTCCTTTGATGTGGGCTGTTATATATGATAATTTAAAATCTGTAAAATATTTGATAGAGAAGGGAGTTGATATTTATCAAACGGATATTAATGGATGGAATTCTTTCATGTTTGCTTGTGCAAAAGGATATAATGATATTGTTTACTATATTTTAGAATTGTATCCTGATATTATTAATAAGTTAAGCAGAATTGGTGAAACTGCTTTGATGATAGCTTCAGATAATGGAAAAGTTGAAGTTGTTGAGTACTTATTAAAAAATAATGCCTCTGTAAAAGAAGAAAATTTTAATGGATATACTGCTTTATATATAGCTTCTTCGAAAGGCTATTTTGAAATATGCGAACATTTGATAAAATATTATAAGATAGATGATTATACTTTTTCTAAGGAATATGATATTGCAAAAGAAAAGGGTTATAGCAGTATTATGAATTTATTCAATGATAAATTAAAATCTTAAATATTAATCTAATAAATATTTTGACATTTTTATTCAAATATTATACTATCTTTATCAATAAAATAGGTTAATAATATGGCTAATAAGGAAAGATTAGGTACTATAGGTATATTTTTAACGGCATTAATTTGGGGTTATAGTTTTGTTGCTGTTAAGGTTGTAGTCAGAGAGATAGAACCTTTTTATCTTGTAGGACTTAGAAATTTGATAGGCGGTATTTTTATTTCCATAGTATTTTTCAAAAAAATAAAAAATATCACTAAAAAAGATATAATGTTATGCCTATCTTTAGGGGTAGTATTATTTCTTGGTTTTTTTCTGCAGACTATGAGTTCTAAATTTATTACAGCCTCAAAGGTAGCTTTTTTCACAGGCTCTTATGTTATATTTATACCATTTCTTGCTTGGATAGCATACAGAAAAATGCCTCATATTGCTGCATTTATAGCTGCTATAATTACAGTTTTAGGCTTATATTTATTAACTTCATTTGAAGGTTTAGCTAGTATAAAGGCTGGTGATTTATTTGCCTTATTATCTGCTTTTGTATTTGCTTTACATATAATGCTTATAGATAAGATACTTAAATATGTTGATGGCGTTATAATGGCGGCATTGCAGCTTATAATAGCAGGTATAATATCTCTTTTCATAGGTTTTATGACTTCTACACCTTTGAATATTACTTCTATATCAAATGAATCTTTATATTCTCTTTTGTATTTGGCTATAGGGGCAACAGGAATAGCTTATTTACTTCAAACAGTATCTCAGAAATATGTAAATCCAAATAAGGCTGGCATAATATTAAGTTTAGAATCTTTTTTGGGGGCATTAGGAGGAGTTATATTTATGAATGACCCTCTTACTTTCAATTTTGTTTTGGGAGGAATTTGTATGATTTCTGCTATATTCATATGCGAGATAGGAAGCAATATAAAATCAGCTTAATATAATTAATAAACTTTTAATCATATAAAAAATAATACGGTTACTTAGTATATGTTTGCAAAATTGTAATTTATGTATTAAAATATAATAATAGTAATTTAATTTTAAAAAAAGAGGTTTTTATTATGGCATCATTTATGGATAATTTAAAAGAAAAAGTAAAATCTAATCCTAAAACTATAGTATTAGCTGAAGGATATGATGAAAGACATGTTAAGGCTGCTGTTATACTAAAAAAAGAGCAGTTAGCTAAAGGTGTTGTATTAGTGGGAGATACTTCTAAAATAGAAACTTTAGCTAAAGAAAACTCATTAGAATTAGATGGTAATTTTGCTAAAATTTTTGACCCTAATAAAGATGCAAAAACAGAGGCTTATATTGAAATGCTTTTCAAGGCTAGAGAAAAAAAGGGTATGACAAAGGAGCAGGCTAAAAATTTAATAATTAATAATTCTGTTTATACAGGTGCTGCTATACTTTCTTCTAATGATGCTGATGGCATGGTAGGCGGAGCTGTTTATGCTACTGGTGAAATGTTAAGGGCTGCTTTATTTTTAATTGGACTTAAAAAAGGTATTAAAACTTTATCATCTACATTCTTTGTAGAAAGCCCTGATAAAGCTTTATTTACAAATGGTATCGCTTGTTTTGCTGACTGTGCTGTTATACCTAGTCCTACTGCAGAACAGATTGCTGATATTGCTGAATCTACTGCAGAGTCTTACAGGGTTATGACAGGATTAGAACCTAAAGTTGCTTTACTTTCTTTCTCTACTAAAGGCTCTGCTGAACATGAAAGTGTTGATAAAGTTAGAGAAGCTAAAAAAATATTAGATTCAAGAAATGTTAATTTTGCTTATGATGGTGAGATGCAATTTGATGCTGCTATGGTTGAAAAAGTTGCTTCTCAAAAGGCTCCTGGTTCTCCTATTAAAGGCGATGCTAATATATTCGTATTCCCAGAATTGAATGCTGGAAACATAGGTTATAAAATAGCTCAAAGAGTAGGTAAATGTACTGCTATAGGTCCTATGCTTCAGGGTATAGCTAAACCTGCTAATGACCTTTCAAGAGGATGTTCTGCTCAGGATATAGCTGATTTGGCAGTATTAACTTCTTTACAAGTATAATTTTATAATAAAAATAAAAAAGTAATTTAAGGGCTATCAATTATATATTGTTAGCCTTTAATTTTATCATTATTATAGAATTAAAAATATAAATATAATTTTAATGCATTATGACTTTATTTCTTCCTAGATGTTTAGCTTCATACATTGCTGAGTCTGCATTTTTTATTGTATCGGCTATAGGTTTGTTGGAAGTTCCTTTATGTTCTGCTATGCCTACACTTACAGTTACATTTATAATATTAAATTCATAATTAAATCTCTTTTTCTCTACAGTTTTTCTTATTCTTTCAGCTAAAATATAAGCCTGTTCTTTTTTAGTATTAGGACATATAACTATAAATTCTTCACCACCATAACGAATAGCAATATCACTTTTTCTTAGTGTATTTATATTTTCGGCAGCATTTCCCAATAATCTTCCTATCTCATGAAGTACAACATTCCCGCAGTCATGCCCGTATATATCATTTATATCTTTGAAATGATCTAAATCCATAAATATAATAGATATACTGTATTTGTATCTTTTAGCTCTTTCTACTTCTTCCTCTATTATTTTATTGAAGTATCTTACATTAAATAAACCTGTTAAAGGATCTATAGTTGATTGAGCATGCAAGCTATCTATTTCTTTCATTAATTTTTTAATAACTTTATCTTTTTCAATAGATGATTTTTTTTCTACTTCTGTAATAGCAAACTTCATATTACTCATTCTTATTTTTACTATGCTTTCATACATATCATATATATTAATAACACCTATTGGATAATCATCATTATTAATGATTATTAAATAATCAGTTTTATTTTCTTGCATGATTTCAAAAGCTACCATTATATCATCTTCAGGATGTGCTATTAAAAGCTTTTTATTCATAAAACTACTTATTGGTTTATCAAGTATATTCTTCGAATTTTTTTTAGTGATATTTTTTAATATATTTACTAGAAGTTCATTATAATTTATGATTCCAACTATTTTATCAGAATCATTTATAACGGCTAATATTTTATTTGAGGATTTTGATACAGAAGAATATAACTCAGATAAAGTAGAGTTTTTCTTTATGATACCAATTCGATTTTCTATTATCGATTTGATGATGCTTCTATACATTATAAAAATGTCCTGAACAAAATATAATACTTGTCTAATATTAACATATATATATTTTTTTTCAATCTATTTTTTATAGTATATTAATTCTTCCTAAAATAGTATTTTTTTTATCTTGATTTTTTTGTTTTATAAAGTATCATATTAAATAATTTTCATAAATTTTGAGATGTTGATGAAAAAAATAAATATTTATATAGTATTAATTTATCTATTTTCTAGAATTGTTTTTGCGGATATAAATACTATTTTTAATATGGATATATATGAGAGAAAACTTTCACTTAATACTAATACAGGTATTTATAGTAATGAACTTTTTATAGAACAAACTGCATTGGGGGGATTTAATTATATAAAATTTAATTTAGAAACAAGATTATATTATAGATTATATTTTTATAAAAATGCTACAAATTTTTTATTGAAAGATACAAAAGCAGATTTTGGTATAGATAATAATTTTTCACTATCTTCGGATATGATAGGGGCATTTATAGATATAAAGCCTGTTTCGTTTTTCGGCATTAGATTAAGCGGATATGCTGATTTTATGTTTAATGCTATGAATTTTGGTTATGCTGGATTTGATAATAATGATGTTGGATATTCTTTTGATGAACTATATAATATGAATAAAGGAAATGCATTTGGTTTCATATTAAATGTTTCGCCTTACTTTGTGTTTAAATTTAATCATTTTGTTTTAATAAATAATCTAAATATATCTTATGTTAATGTTGGAGATAAAAAATATTATTATGATCCTAGAACTTCAATATTACATAAAAAAAGTGAGTTTGAATTAATCAATGATTTTTTCTTGCTTGGGAAAATTAGTTTATTTTATATAGGCGGATATTACGGTATTACATATTTGATTAATTCAAAGCATTTATCACATAAATTTGGTATAGCAGGAATTGTCAATTTTAGTTTTTTAAGGGAAAGATTAATTTTTAATATAGGATCCTCTGCAGGATTACATATTGGTCTTCCATATTATAATAATATGACTTTCATAGAATTGAAAATGTCATTAACTTATAAAATACTATAATAAAAAAGAGTGTATATGTTAAATAGAAAATTACTTCCAGATAAATATTTATCTATAATATATATAGCATTACTTATAGCAGGATTAGTTTCCATATACGGTGCTCAAACTATACATGAACCAAATACATCATATTTTAATAATCATTTAAAATTATTATCATTAATGTTTGCCTTTACCATATTTATTATTATTATACCTGATTTCTTTTTTGTTCTAGATAAGATGGTGCCTATTATTTTATTATTTACTTTAATACTTCTTACTTTAGTTTATTTTTTTGGTATAACGGTAACAAGCAGTTATGCTAAAAGATGGCTTCTTCTTCCTTTTGGTATTACTATACAGCCTTCTGAGATAGCGAAAATAACATGCAGTATATATTTTGCAAGTGTTTTAAGTAAAAAGGGAGAAAAGTTAATCGATATAAAGAAAGGTTTATTTCCTCCTCTTTTAATTTTAGCTCTGGTTTCAGGGCTTATATTAATAGAACCTGATTCTGGTACGGCATTATTATTTTCTATAGTTGGTTTTGCCGTATTTTTTTATGGAGGAATACCTTTAAAATCTATATTTTTATCTGGTATTTTTATATTAATTATATTTTCTATTTTTATTTTTAATACCCCTTATATGAAAAATAGAGTTTTATCCTATCTTTATCCTCAAAATCAGCCTGAAGAGGAAGTTTATCAAATTAGAAGGGCTAAACTTGCATTCAATTACGGCGGAATTTCTGGAATTCCAGATGAGAATATAAGAGATGTAAGTACTCATTTACCAGCAGCTTTAACAGATTTTATATATGCTTCAGTAGCTCAAAGATATGGCTTGATAGGGAATTTAATTATACTTCTCTTATTTTTATCTTTTACTATTAGAGGATTTATAATATCATCGCGGACTAATGATTTATTTTTGAAGAATCTTTCATTTGCTATCACTATGTTTATTAGTGTGCAGGCTTATTTAAATATAATGGTTGCTACACTTATGCTTCCTACAACAGGTATGACACTTCCTATTATTAGTTATGGAAGAAATGCTCTAGTGGTCAATATGATAATGATAGCTATACTATTAAAAATAACTCAAAGGAGAGAACAATGAATATAATTTTATGCGGAGGAGGAACTGCTGGACATATCACACCTGCTATTTCTATATATGATTATGTAAAAAAACATGGGCATAAACCTAGACTTGTTGTTGCTCAAAAGGATTATCCTCTTATTCCAAATAATTATGATTTTAATACTATTAATATTAATTCTCCTGGAAATGTTTGGAAGAAGATAATATTTATATTGAAATTTATACCAGCTTTAATGAAGTCAAGTAATATAATAAGAAAACATAAACCTGATTGTATAATAGGAATGGGAGGATTTGTATCTTTACCTATGCTTTATATTGCTAAATTTAAAAATATTCCTATATTCTTATGCGAACAGAATTCTATACCAGGCAAAGTTAATAGAATATTTTATAAAGATGCTAAAAGGGTATATTTGACATTTTCAAAGACTTTAGAGTTTATGCCTAATGGTAAAGTTTTTGGCAATCCTGTAAGAAATGATTTTTTTATAGTTCATAGAGAAAGTGCAAGAACTGTTATGAAATTAAAGGAAGATGATAAGCTTTTGGTTGTTATGGGAGGTTCTCAGGGCTCTTTAAAATTAAATGAATTATTTTTTGAGTGCATAAAAGATGTAAAAGCTAAAGTTAATAATTTGCGTATAATATGGCTTGCTGGTCCTAAATGGGCTAATGATATAATTGCAAAAGTTAATAGTGCTAAATTTGATAATGTTTTTGTGCATAGTTATTATAAAGATATGGCTAATTTACTTCATGCTGCTGATTTTCTTATATCAAGAGCGGGAAGCAGTTCTATAAGTGAAATATTAGCCGTGAATGTACCTTCTTTATTAATTCCATTTCCATATGCTACTGACAATCATCAGTATTTTAATGCTTTGGATTTGCTTGATAAAGATATGGCTTATTTAATAGAAGAATCAGATTTGGATAAAGAAAAATTGGAAAGCGTTATTGTTAATAATTTGAATAATGATGATAGATTGAATGCTATGAGAGAAAATATCAAAAACAATTGGAGTGCAAGAGCTGTATCTTCAATAGTAGATGATATAATTGGAATTTTAGGAAATAAATAATTTATAAATTGAGGAAAATATGTTTACAAATAGAAAAGAAAAAATACATTTTATAGGAATAGGTGGAATAGGAATGAGTGCCATAGCAAGTGTATTGAATGCTATAGGTTTTACAATAACTGGAAGTGATTTATCTAAAACAACTAAAACAGAATCTTTAGAATCTTCAGGAATAAAAGTATATTATGGGCATAAGGCTCAAAATATTGAAAATGATGTTACTGCTGTTGTAACTTCATCAGCTATAAGCCCTACAAATGAAGAGATAATTGAAGCTAAATCAAAAAAGATAACAGTTATATCAAGGGGAGAAATGCTTGCTGAACTTATGCGTTTAAGATACGGTATAGCAATATCTGGCTCTCATGGTAAAACTACTACAACTTCTCTTATTACTCAGATAATGATGCATGCAGGGCTTAATCCTGTTTGTATTATAGGCGGAAATCATTTTAATTTGAAAAGCAATGCTGCATGTAATGATTTAAGCAGTGAATATATGGTATGTGAGGCTGATGAAAGTGATGGAAGTTTCTTGAGGCTTTCTCCTGTAATTAATGTAGTTACTAATATTGATAATGATCATCTGGATTATTATGGAAATGTAGAGGCATTGAGAGTTGCTTTCTTAGAGTTTATCAATAAAGTCCCTTTTTACGGATGTTCTTTTCTCTGTTTTGAAGATGATGTTGTAAAAGATTTATCTAAAAGTACCAATAAAAAATATTATTCTTATGGATTTAGTAAAGAATATGATTTTCATGTTGATATAGATTCTATAAGAGTTGAAGCTCCTATTACATATTTTATAGCTTATCACAATAAAGAATGTTTAGGTGAATTTTCTATTCCTCTTATAGGAGTTCATAATATATTAAATTCATTGGCTTCTATAGCTGTGGGTATTCATTTAGGTATAGATGTTAATACTATAAAAGAAGGACTTAAAACTTTTGAAGGTGTAGGAAGAAGATTAAATAAACTTTATGATAAAGAAATAACATTATTTGATGATTATGCACATCACCCAACAGAGATAAAAGCTACTCTTTCATCAGTAAGGAATGCTTATAAAAATAGAAGAATAATAGCAGTATTTCAGCCTCATAGATACAGCAGAACGGAACTTCTTCTTAATGATTTTGAGTATGCCTTTAATGATGCTGATGAAGTTATTATAACAGATATTTATGCTGCTGGAGAAGCTCCTATAGCAGGTATAAATGGGGAGGTTATATGCCATATAGTTGGAAAGCAGAACAATAATGTTAGATATCTAAAAAATATAGAAGAAGTATTGCCCATGCTTGATAATATAAAAAAAGATGGGGATATAATTTTAACTTTAGGAGCAGGTAATATAGTAAGGATTAGCAATGATTATGCAAGACAATTACAAAATAGTTGAGACATTTCTCAAAGAAAAAAATATAGAATATTATATGAATCATCCTTTCAGTAAATGCAGCAGATTTAATGTGGGTGGAGATGTTGATTTATATATTGTTGTAAAAAAAATATCTGAGTTTTTGGAGCTTGCTAATTTTTTGTATAGTAATACTATAGATTATTTTGTTATGGGAGATACAGGTAAGGTTATAGTTTCTGATAATGGATATAATGGCATAATAGTATCATTGGAAAGCGAATTTGAATCTTTTGAATTTTTAGAAGATGGTGTTTTAAAATCTAATAGCTCAGCTATTTTGGAAAGACTTTCCCATGAGGCTAGAATTCGAAATTTGTCTGGTTTTGAATTTGTTGCTTTAGTTAATACTAGAATAGGTGCTGCTCTATATGATAAATTTGAATCTTTTGGTATATCTTTACTAAATTTTATTAAATCTATAACATTATTCAATAAGCAAGATTGCAGTGTTACAGAGCTTAGTAGAGATGAGTATTTGGCTTTAACTGAAAAAGAGAGAAGGTTTATTATTATATTATCATCTGTTTTTGTATTAGAAAAAGACACTCCTGAAAGCATTGATAATAGAATAGATTGGTTTAGATATATAAGGGGGTCTGTTGCTCCTAATGATGTCAGTATAGGTCCTGTATTTGATGATTTTTATGATGTAAAGGCTTATGAGATGGTAGAAAGGGTTGGAGGATTAGATATGCAGTTTGGAGCTATGAGATGGCATAAGAGATTTCCTAACTATATTATCAATGAGTTTTTATATGATGATGAGAATAAGGATAAAAGCAAAGCTGAAGATGTTATTAATTTAATAGAAGATACTAGAAAAAAAATAGAACAGCATTATGCTTTTAATCCTCAAATTAATATAGTTCTTTTAAGTTAATTATTGTTTATATGCAAATGTACTGATTTTATATATAAAGATGAAAGATTAGTTAAATCTCTATCATCTTCTGCTTTTGTATATAAAGCGTAGTATATATCATTTATTTTCCATAAAGTAAATTTTTCATTAGAAGTATTTACATTATACTGCACATCGATTTTATATTCATCTTCTGTGAAATTTTTATCTATGTTATTTGTGTAATCTCCGTAAAATGATAATAATGCATTGCTATCTTTTGAAGCTCTGTATATATACGGATTGTTCATATAGTCAAATGAAGATTCTGCTATATTTTTATTAACTATAAAATATTTTCCATTTTGTCCATGTTCAGGAGGTGCTATAGTAATACCTATTCCTAATGGGGCAAATGAGTTAGGGGAATCTACTTGCAAGTAATCCAAAATGTTTTCATAAGAAGTTTCATTTTCTCTTGTGCTTTCTGCATTCTTAGAACAGGAAACAGAGAATATTATATTTAGAATTATAAATAAAGTTATAAAAGTTTTCATTGATTTTTCCTTTGGGTTTAAAAAGTTTTTTTATCTGATAAATAATTTTTAAAAATAGAAAATATAATATAATCAATTTTTACTTCATCTTTTAAGAAATTATTATACATATAATCTAGTATTTCTTCATTTGTATTTATATTATCCAAACAAATATCATGTTTATATTTTAGAAAATCGTATAAATCTAATATTTCTAAAATTTTTACTGGATAAAATACAGAAGCTGTAAAATTAAGTATATCTTTAGAGTCAAAACTGATTAAATATTGATATTCAAAATTAGGTTTTTTAGCTCTCATAGCATAACATAAAGTCATAGCAAGTCCATATCCGTAACCATAGTATTCATGATGAAGTCCTACAGCTAAATTAATATCTTGATTATTAGATATCGAATATTTAAGATAGTTATATGAGTTTATGGAATGAGAATATATGTCATTATTAATATTAGAATTTTCTATAGGAAGATAATTTATTATTTCAGTTAAAGTAATATCATGCAATAATGCTGCTGTAGCCATATTAACAATTTCAATATAATCAAATTGCCTTATTCCTAATTTGAATATATTATCTAATTTTGAAGTGTCTTTTATAAATTTATTTTTCTTGGAAATTTTTGTATAATACGGCATATACTCATTTTTCCATTTTGCTCTTATTTTGGAAAGTATACCCATATTGATATTCTTATTATAAAATATCATAAACTCTATTGTATTTATAAATAATCTATTACTATGATCTATAATATTATAGCCCATAAATCCAATAGTATCTTTCAACATATCATCTTTTTCGTAATTCTTATTTAGTAATATAAAAGTACTTTCAGCAACACTTTTTATAAACTCTTCATAATTGATATTATATTTTTTAGAATTATTTATTTTGTCATCTGAATTTTCTGTGATATTGCTTATAACATTTATTCTTTGAAGAAGTCCTAATTTTATTAATATTTCACCAATAATATTAGCGGCTTTACAGGTAAATTTATCTTTATTTTCTTCAGCTTCCAATTCTGTTATTAGACTTTTAATATTTTCTATTCTTTGATATTTGTTCATAGGTAAAATTTCTTCAAGCATTTTTTCTTGAATTTTACTTATATCTTCTGAAGGATCTTTACAATTGGTAAAAATAGAGTAGAAATAATCTTTATTATTTAACTCATCTGGATTGGTAAAAAAATCAAGCATTTCCAAATAAGATTTATATATATAATATTCGGCATCTTTAAATAGAGGATTTTTTTTTATATTACTTTCAAATAAATAATCAATTTTATTGCTTGGTATTATATTAATTACACCATTTTCATTTTTAGAAATAATTTCTATTTTATCCTTTAATATTACTTCTTTATAAAATTTTAATTTTTCTAATGGTATTTTTATGTAATTATCTAAATTGATTTCCATCAAACAACTCACACTATTAATATTTTCTTTTCGCATTATTATAATACATATAATAATAAAATAAATATTTTAATTAGAAAAATTTGGAAAATAGAAAAAAATTATTATATTATAGACATAAAGTGATACTATTTGATAAGATGGAGAAGAAATGCCTAATTACAAATACACCAAAGAGGATTATGCCATACTAAATAGTTATAAACAATTTTCAGAATCTTTGGGAGTGTATTTAGGTGAAAATGTAGAAATAGTATTGTATTCCTTTGAAAATGATGAATACACCATATTATTTGTAGTTAATGAATATCTTAAAAACAAAAAAATCGGTGATGTTATTTCTGATAAAGATAAAAATGTATTAAATGAACTTTTGAATAATAATTTATTATATAAAAATTACTTTCTTGAAACTGTTATTGGAGAATGCCAAAAAATAAATTATATGATTATTAAAAATTCTGATGAAGTTCCAATAGCTATGATAGTTATGAGCTGGTATTATGATACTTCCTTGATCAATACTTTAAAAATATTTATACCTGATAATATTAATGATAATATTAAAGATAAACAAAATAGAAAATCAGAAGATATTATTTTAGATGCTATTAAAAAAGTGATGAGTACTGTAGATAAAAGCGAAGTGGGACCTTCTGTATATAATAAAACTATAATAAAAAAATTATTTAATCAAGGTATATTTGAATTTAAAGAAGCGGTTCAATTGGTATCAAATTATTTAAATATTTCACATCATACAGTATATTTACATCTTAGAAGTATAAAGAAAAGAAAAAAATAATTAAACAATAAAATTAATTATTAGAATGAGGATGAAATTTATTGTATACTTCAAATAATCTTGAATTTGTAACATGTGTATATCTTTGAGTTGTAGCTATTGTTTCATGCCCCAATAATTCCTGAACCCCCCTTATTTCGGCATCATTATTAAGCAGATGTGTAGCAAATGTATGCCTTAATGTATGAGGTGAAAAATCTATAGATATATTAGCATTTCTTATTAAACGTTTCATAGATGTTCTTATACTTCTATCACTTATAGGTTTTCCGAATCTGTTTATAAATAGGTAATCATTATTTTCAGAATATTCTTTTTGAATGATTCTTCTTTTTTCTATATATATATCCCAATTATCATAAACTATTGGAAGTATTGGTATATCTCTGACTTTTGAACCTTTACCGCATATTCTTAAAGTTTTAGAGCCTTTTTTTATCATACTGAGTTTCAATGAGGCAAGTTCTGATACTCTTAAACCTATTGCATACATAAATAAAGCCATCATTTTATCTCTTATAAGTGTAAAATCTCCGTCATCATTTATTGCCAATATATTATCTATATCTTCTATGGATAGAAATTTAGCTATATGCTCTTCTCTTTTAGGACTTTTCATATCTACTATTCTAGTTTTATCCGAATATCCGTTTCTAATCAAATATTTATAGAATTTTTTAATTGAAGATAAATGTCTAGACATAGTAGAATTTGTTAAAGATTTATTTTTCAAAAATGTTAAATAATCTCTTACTATATAATGATCAGTATTATCCAATAAAATATTTTTGTCTTCTAAAAATTGAAAGTATTCTTTCAAATCTTTTCTATAACTGTTAATAGTATGAGCTGCAAAGTTTAAAGTTTGCAAATAATCGCTGAACTCTTCTAATAAGACATATATTTTATTTTTATCAAAAACATGATCATTATCCATATAATAGGCTCCATGAAAATATATTGTTTTGAATTATTATCGAAAGTTTAAATTATAAATTTATGAAGTATGTTAACTTGGTATAAAAAATTATTAATTATTTTGTAATAAAATACTCAATAATCGTTGAAAAAATAGTAAATTTTTTTATAATAATTATATATCTGATTTATTAAAATATAATGACAACTCATTTGCTATTATTATATATTATGTTAAGTTCTATTCTTTAATAAATGAGGCTGAATAATGAAATTAAATAATAAAACATCTAATATACTATTAATATCAATACTCTTTATGATATTATTTTCATGTTCTAATAATCAGCATGATATAGAGCAAAAAGAAATAGATAGAAGTGGGGCATTAATAGATAAAATAATATATGAAGTGAGAACTGATATTACAATAGCCATTAAAGATGTAGCAGATGGAAGAGCCGATTTAATGGCAAGTGGTATAGACGGAGGTATTTATTTATCATTAAGCGAAAGCGATTTGGAGAAATTAGATACTTATGCTGTTCCTTCAGGTTCTTGGTCTTTATTATTTAATCCTGTACCAAATAAAGCTCCGTATACAGTTACAACTAAAGACGGAAAAACCCATTTTAATCCTTTGGCTATAAATGAAGTAAGATTTGCCATGAATTTTTTAATTGATAGAAAAAAGTTAGTAGATGAAATTTTGAGAGGAGCAGGACAGCCTTCATTTACTCATGCAACACCAGGTCAGCCCGGTACTTATAGATATAATCTTATTCCTTCAAAAATGGGTATAACAGATAATGGCAATCAAGAAAAAGCTATTAATGATATAAATAAAGCTATGGAAAAAGCTGCCAATTTACCTGAAAACAGAGGAAAGTTAATAAAAGAAAATGGTTGGTGGAAATATAATGGTGAAACTGTAAAAATTAAATTCGTTATAAGGGTTGATGATCCTACAGGAAGGCTTCCTGCAGGTAATGCAATAGCCGATTTAATAGAAAAGACAGGTATAAAAGTAGAAAAGTTACTATATGATAGAAATAAATCCACTCAGGTAGTATATGGAACTGATCCTAAAGATTATGAATGGAATATTATAACAGAAGCTTGGGGAGCAGGTGCTACAAGAGCTTGGTGGGATGTTACATTGAGGCAGATGTATGTAAGAGAAGGTAATTATATGCCAGGTGTAAATATTTCAGAGTTTTGGAATTATGATAATAGAGAGGCTTCTAAAATAAGTGATAAGAATTCTAATGGCTGGTTTCTTACTGCCGATGAATATTGGAATGGTAATATGCGTTTGCAGGAAATAGGACTTGAGGATGCTGTAAGAATATATTTAAACTCTCAAATGCAGTTTTTTGTAGCAAATAAAGATAGATTTAATAGAAGAATGCTTTACGGAGTAGGTGATGGTATAAATGATTGGTCTATAAGAAGTGCGGATATAAAGCCTAACAGAAACGGCGAGAAAGTGCTTAGGGTTCTACAGCATTCCGCTCAGGGTTCATTATTTATAAGCCCTTGGGATCCTGTAGGTGTAGGAGGATTTTCTGATGCATATTCGGCAATAATGATTGGACCTTGTTCTGATGCAGGCTCTTCATTTGAATCACCTTCTACAGCAAAAACTGAATTCATACTTGGCGATGTTGATACTAATAGTTTAGAGATAGGTGTTATGGCTGGAAATAATGGTATTCCTGTTGGTACTGTTAAAGTTCCTAATAATGCTAAAATGTACAATCCTTATACTCAGAAATGGGAAGAGGGTTTAACTACAAAAGTAGAAAATGGAGAAATCATTTATAAAAAGGCTGATAATCTTACCGCTTATGTAAAATGCGACTTTAAACCTAAATTTTTCAAATGGCATCATGGCATTCAGTCATCTTTGGTTGATTTGATGTATGGAAGTGTGTTCATTGCTAATATAATAACTAAAACTAATGAAAATGATAAGTATTATGATTCTGCTATGGCTGGAAGATATCTTTCTGCTATGGATAATGCTGTTGGAAGCGTTATAAATGATGACGGAAGTTTTACTATTTATGGAAATTATTATTGGCCTATGGATATGAACAGACAAATAGGTATTGCATCTGTCAGTCCTAAAATAGGAAATCCTAACAGAAATACTGTTATTCCTTTCGAGATAAATGAGGCTATAATGAAAATAGTTCTTGAGGGATCAAAATCAGGAAATATTTATACTATTTCTCAGGATCAGTCTTTAACTTCTATAGATGTTAAAAATCCTATCTGTGTATCGGATATAAAAGAAAAGTTAATTGAAATGAAAGACAGTGGATATATACCTGTTGGAATAGAAGATTTTATCACAAAAGATGAGGCTATTAAAAGATATCAGGCTGCTATTGATTTTATAGATAAGTATGGACATGCCTATATATCAAATGGACCTTTCTTTATTTCAAGAATAGATTCTAAGGCTAATTATATAGAATTAACCGCATTCAAAGATTATGGATATACAGCTGAGTATTGGATTGAAAAGTTATCAACTAAGATGAGCAGAATAGAAGATATTGAAATACCTGCTATAGCAAATAGAAATAAAGATTTGAATATAGATATTTATGTTTCTTCATATAACTATCCTGATAATGCATTAGAACTTCCTGATCCTGATACAAAAGTAAAAGTATTGCTTCAATTACAGAACGGAGTAGAAAGGGAGTATAATGGCTTTTTGGAAAATGATGTATTCAAACTTACAATACCAAAAGAGGACTTGGCATCTCTTCCTAAAGGTAATTATATTGTGGTTATAGAATCATATATTGCTGATGAAACTCCTTATATAGAAACTAGAAGTTTTGCATTACAGTAATTTAAATAATAGCAGTATATTTATTTTTTGATTAATATCTTTTAATTTATAAAAAATATGATATTATATTTTTCAAATTCTTTTAAAGAGGCGGTGTTTTATGGAAAATTTGGATAATAATAATGAAATCAATAATGATTTAAATAACTCTTCTAATGATCTGAGAAGTTCAAGCAGTATGCAAAGAGTAGATAAAATAAAAGAAGTAGAAGAAAATAAAAAATATATATTTAAAGTGGCAGTTGTAGCCTGTGCCATTGTATTTGTACTTCTTATTGGGGCAGGAATAATTGTAGGTTTGTTCTTATTTATAAAAGGCAAATCTGATATGGATAAATTGGTTAGAAATTATGAAATATACAGTGAGGAAATATATAATAAAAGATACGGAGATAAAGTAGTAAGAGAAATGGTTAATAATCATACTGCTGATGTTAATGAAACAGGCAATAATAATGAAACTCCTTTATTTTATGCTGTTAAAAATAATAATATTAAAGCTGTGAAATTCTTAATAGAAAATAAAGCAGACACAGAAATAGTTAATGATTCAGGAATTTCTCCTTTGTTATTGGCTATAAGCAATAATAATACAAAAATAGCAGAACTTCTTATAAAAGAAGGAAAAGCTAATGTATATGGTTCTTATACTGGCAAATATTTAGATCATTATCCTATGTATTATGCAGTATCGCAAACTAATAAAGATATGATAAAACTTCTTTTAGATAATTCATTTGATTTAAAGAGAGAGCCTTTACTTTTAGGTTATGCTATTGAAAACAGTGATGAGAATATAGTTCGTTATTTAATAGATAATGGTGCGGATATTAATTATAAAGATGCTGATGGTATAACTATACTTTATAATTCTGTTTTATCTCTTAATCCAGCTTTAGTTGACTATTTCTTATCAAAAGGTGCCAAAATAGAGGAAGCAGGCATCAGTGATGTATATGGTAATATTATAATGGCTGCAGTAGGATCAAAATTTAATAATACAAGTTTAGCTCCTTCAGATTTAGTATTAATGCAGCAGAAGGCAGCAGATAGTGCTAAAATAACAGAGAAAATAATATCAAATATAGATAAAAATGTATTGAACAGATTGGTTAATGGTAAAAATGCATTATTAATAGCAAGCGGTAATTCATATATAGATACTGTAAAGGTTCTTCTTACAAATGGTGCTAATGTTAATTCATATGATAATGACGGATGGACTTCTTTAATGTATGCTGCTAATAATGGAGATATTGAACTTGCTAAAGTATTAATAGAAAATAAAGCTAATGTTAATGCTGAAAGCTATGACGGACAAACTGCACTTTTATATGCTATGAATAGTCCTATAGAATCAAGTAGAAATGAAATGATAAAACTTCTTATAGAAAATAAGGCAAATATTAATGCAGAAGACATCAGAGGATTCAGTCCTTTGACTATTGCCGTTATGAATAATGATGTTGAGCTTACTAAATTACTAATAGCAAATAAGGCTAATTTATCTGTTGTAACTAAAGATGGAGAGAGTTTAATTGAATATGCTATTAATAATGATAATGTAGATTTACTTCAGATATTGGTAGAAAATGGTGCTGATATAAATTATGCTGGAATATCAAGTTATACTCCTTTGATGATAGCAGCAAAAAGTGGTGCAGAAAATATCGCTAGAATTTTATTAACACAGAAAGTAAATTTAAATTCTATTGATAAATATGGAAATACTGCTTTACATATTGCCGCTGAGAATTCAAAACTTCCTATAGTGAGAATGCTTTTAGAAAAGAAGCCTGATCTTAATATACAGAATCAGAATGGAGATACTCCTTTGCATAAGGCTGTTAATTCAGGCGATGTGGATATAGTGAGCGAATTAGTATTATCTGGAGCTGATGTTAGAATTAGAAATAATATAGGTAAATATCCTATAGACATAGCAAAAGATAATAATAATAGTTCTATATTCGAGATATTGAAAGAGGCTGAAGAAAAATAAAATTCTCATATTTAATAATATATACTATTATTATACTATTCAAACATATTGTTGTGATTTTATAAAATAAAACTAAAAAATCAAAAATAACTGTTTTATTTTATTGATAAAGTATTATACTATTTATACCGTTAATAATAAAAGCATCTTAGTTATAAGTATAAATTTATGAAAAAAATAATATTATTATTGATTTTTATATTTACTCTAAATCTATACCCTAAAATAGGTATGAAAGAATCAACTATAATCGAAAAAAAAGATTATGGTTATATAGTTTATGCTGAGGATTATTATAGGCTTTATGCTTTGCCTTCCTATTATGCTGAATATGACTTGCTTAGGAATGTAGATTATCTTGAGAGGGCTTTGAATGCTCCTTTTGATTTCGTTAATAGGGCTTTAACTATTATAGAAACAGAGGCGGCTTATACTAGATATAAAGATCTTATGCATATGCAGTTTAACTATCTCATAACTCAAAATTATATTTATCTTGCAGGACTTTATGATAAGAAGAATTATTATTTTTATAATTCTCAATTTGATGAAGATATAAAGAAAAGTTTTGAATATGCGGTATTTTTCTATAATTTGGCTAAAGAAAGATGGGCTATAACTAAAGATTTAGCACAAAAGGTTATGAAGAATAAAGCTAAACTTGAAATGGATAATCTTATTGATAAAGCGTACAAAATAGCATTGGGAGAGATTGATTATAATAAAACAGCTGACAGACAGCTTAAACATATAGATGAAATTTTACAGGAAATGGAAAATTAATAATTTATTTTTATTATAAATTTAGGAAGAGAATTATGTTCAAATCAATGAATAAATATTATGAAATTAATTTTGATAAAATCTTAGAAATGAAAGAAATGATTATTAAAGAGGATATAGAACTTACCTGCGTTAATCCTAATGGTATAAGTATCATTGTACCAGGAAATTCTGTTGAAATGCTTTTAGAACAAAAAGATAATATCTTTCTTAAAGATGCTAAATATTATATATCATCATTTTCAACTAAATTTTTTAATTTGAATAATCCTCAAACCAATAAAAATAATGTAGTAGATGGTTCGGATGATAATAAATATAGTGAATTTGAATATTTTTATCATATTTACAAAAATTGTGCTGCATCAAATGAAAAATTAAAATCAGCTAATAATGTACTTTTAGATAAGATAGTAAAAGAAAAAACAAATAATAGATTATATTTATTAAAACCAAATTTAGATCAGTTAAAGTTAGAGTCTAAAGCTCATAAAGTTACTGCTGAAATAGCCGTAAATATAGAGCGTTTATTAACAGGTATGGGTATCATAGGCAGATTAGATTTTATAAGGCATTTGAAATATATTAAAAGCTCATCTAAAAATCAAATGAATTCTACAGTAGCTGAAACTGATACTATGATTATAAATATAATGAGTTCTATAGTGACATACTTGGAGAAAGAATATTTCTTCCGTGATATTTTTGATTCTATGGATATGCTCAATGACAGTAATATATTGAGTCATAGTAATAGAGTTTGTATAGTTATGATAGAGTTTTTATACTATTATAATAATATATTTAATAAAGGATTAAGTAGTAAATTAAGACAGGAATATAAGAATATTTATTTTGAAAAATATAACACTATTTTAGATAAATTTAATCTTGTAAAGAGTATAGAAAAACTAGAAAATATTTATAAACTTGGAATAAGAAAATTTACAAATTCTGAGATATTAAGTTATGCTATAGGTGCTTTTTATCATGATGTTGCTATGCTTAATATGATAGATTTTATTCCTACAGATGATTTTATTAAAGACGGAGATTTTAAAGATTTCCATACAGCAAAGGCTTATTATTTTCTTAAATATGTATTGAGTCAAAAAGATGAATCTTGTTTAATAGCAGGGCTTCATCATGAATGTTATGGTTATGGCAGCGGAATAATGAAGAATTTTTTTGATAAGAAGATTAATGATCCTAAACATAAAGTTGATTTTTTAATATCTTTTGAAACAGATGATGTAATTAATGCTGAATGTTTTGCCTATTTTCCAGCTAAAATGTTTGAGGTTGTGGATATATATGATACTTTACTTTTTATGCATGGTGAAAGAAATAAAAATCCTCAGGAAGTAATATTATTTATGAGGAAAATGTTCACAGAGAGTAAAATAGCTATAGATCCTATCATATTTGACCTATTCATACAATTTTTATATGATGTTAAAGGTATAACTATAATTGAAGAATAATGTTATTTTTAAATTATATTTGACTTTTAACAATAAAAATATATAATCATTTGTATTATGTATAATGTTATTGTAGCTGGTTCAACTGATTTTACTAGAGATTGTATCTTGCAATTAATGGAATTAGATAATGTTAAATTAAGTGGGGTAATAGCTCCGATAGATACTAAAAAAGATAGAAAAGGAAATATTATCAATTCTCCTGTAGTTGAAATTGCCTTAGAAAAGAATATTAATCTATTTCAGCCTGAAAGTATAAATAAAGATGATTTTTATGATATTTTAGTGAATATTGCTCCAGATTTTTTTATAGTTGTAGCATATGGAAAAATCTTAAATAAGAGAACATTGTCTATTCCAAAAATCATGCCTCTTAATATTCATGGTTCACTATTACCTGTTCTTAGAGGAGCTAGCCCTGTTGAGCATGCTTTACTTTATGGTATTGAAAAAAGTGGTACTACATTACAAAAAATGGATTTTAAATTAGATGAGGGAGATATTATACTTCAGCATGAGTTTAATGTAGATAATAATTGGCAATTTTATGATTTGTATGATAGAATAAAGGAAAGCGGTGTATATATATTAAGGGAGTTCTTTAAAGATACTGATAAATATATATCTAATATGATTAAGCAAGACGAGGCATTGGCAACTTATTGCAGTAAGATTAAAAAAGAAGACGGCAAACTAGATTTTTCAAAAGATGCTTATAATTTGCATAATATGACTAGAGCTTTTGTAAGATGGCCTACAGCTTATTGTTTTTGTAAAAATATTTCTATAAAAGTTTTTAATAGCGGTTATATTATTAATAATAACAGTAATGATTTTGGAAAAATAGTTGATATAAGGAATGATGGTATTTATGTACAAGCATTGAATGGAATATATATCATTAAAGAACTTCAAAGAGAAGGCAAGAAAAGACAAACTGTAAAAGAGTTTTTATGCGGAAATAAATTGTCTATTGGAGAATATTTTAATTAAAAAAGCGGAGTATAATTGCATAGTATGAATAATATAAAAGAAATATTTCATAAAGTTTTATTAAAAATAAAAAAGTTTATTAGTTTAATTCTTCCTGATGGTATAATCAGCGATCCTAAATCTCTTATGGTATTTAAAAGATTAATACTTTTTGCTGTTCTTCTTTTTATTTTACAAGGATTTGTAGTTTCTATAATAGTTTTTGTAGTTGTAAAATCAGGCGGTGAATCTTTTGTTCTTCCAGATGTACAAGGCGAGGAAATATTTCAGGCATTTAATTTATTAGAGAAAGAGGGTATGAATCTTAATGTGCAAACGCATTATTTTGATAATTATCCATTAGGTACTATTGTTAGTCAAGAGCCTAAAGGTGGTGTAAGGGTAAAGAGGGGAAGGACAGTATATTTAGTGGTTAATGTGGCTGAACAAGCTCTAACTAAAATGCCTGATGTTACAGGTTTAAAATATGAAGATGCTGTTTCTGTAATAAGCAATGAGATTCTAAGTACAATGACAAATGTAAAATTGCTTCCTAAGGTTAATGTTAGTGATGATATGTATGAAAATAATATAGTGCTATCGCAAATTCCAGCAGCTGATGAGGTTGTAGGAGTTAACAGCGAAATAATATTAACCGTTAATAATAAATAATCTCAAATGCAGTAAATATATTTAAATAAAGAAACAATCTTTTTTTCCGAATATAATATTGGAGAGTTGTACAGTGGAAAACACAGAATGTGAGTTTTGCGGTAGTACCAAATCTGAGCTTTATATAAAAACTGATTTGGTAAGCTACAATAAATGTTTAAATTGCGGTCTTATATATCAATATCCTATTTTAAGTCAGAAGGAAATAAATGATATATATAGCGATAATTATTTTGAATATGAGGTAACTAATCAAGAAAATTTTTTTGGACTTATGAAGCTTGCTATGAAAGATATAGGTTTTGACAAGATAGAAAGCGAATTACCAAATAAAAATGTTCTTGATATAGGTTGTGCTACAGGTATGATGCTGAATTATTTGAAAAGTAAGGGTTATAATCCTCAAGGTATTGAAATATGTTCATCATCTGCTGAATATGCTAGAAAAAATTATAATATCGTTGTGCATGAAAAGCCTCTTATTGATGTAGGGTTTGAAGATGATTATTTTTCATTTATACATTTTTCTCATGTTATAGAGCATGTACCTAATCCTGCAGATACTTTGAAAGAAGTTTATAGAATATTGGCTAAGGGAGGATATTTAGCAATTACAACGCCTAATGCCGATGGTATGTTTGCCAAGAAATATGGGGGATCTTGGAGAGCAGTTATGCCACAGCATTTATGGCTATTTTCTAAAACTACTTTATCAAAATATATGAAAGATATTGGATTTAATATAATAAATGATTTTTCTTGGGGTTCTATACCTGTAGAGAAAAAAACTAATAAAGTTATTAAATCCTTTTTTGATAAATATGTTAAATTATTTAATGTAGGAGATGTTATGCTTTTCCTATGTAAAAAATAAAAATAAAAATAAAAATGAAAGTAAATAAAAAATGAAAAGCTAAAAAATAAATATAATAATAAAATATATTGTATTGAGTCGTTTTTAAGGAGCATATATGGGTAAAGAAATTATAAAACCAACATTATCAATCGATCCTAATAATTATGAATTTTTTTATGATAATCTTATCAATACTAGAGAGATATACGATCAAATTGTAGATGTTGATAGTAGTAATCAGACTTTATATGAGGAGCTTTTAAAAAATTATGTTCGTCCCGGAGATGCTGTATTAAAATCAATCTCAAGAAGAGAAGGAATAAAAGCTAGTAAGAATGTAAAATTCGATAAAATGACTGGTATCTATAAAAGTACAGCTTATGGATATGTATTTTATGATGAATTGAAATCTGTTTCTATTATACCTGTTATTAATGTTGCAGATAAATGGAGAGGTGTAATGGTTCTTCCTCCTCAAAAACTTCAGAAAAAACAACTTATGCTTGAAGAAATACAAATTATGATATCCGAAATACCTATAAAGTTAATGGTTAATTATGATAAAATAGCTGAGCTTGTTCAGTATAATCTGAAATATGATGAAGGTGTTATGTGTGTATTTGTAGAGGGAAGAAAACCCATAGATGGCAATACTCAAAAAATTATACTTGATTATGACTTTACAATTGATACAGGTAAGGAATCAGAAACAGGTGCTATGGATTTTAAAGAAAGAGGATTTATTCATAATATAGAGGCAGGCATACAAATTGCCCATTTCATGCCTGAACAACCTTCTATTGACGGACTTGATATATATGATGTTCTTATGGAAGCTCATTATGATGAGGATCCTTGTTATAAATTAGGTAAAAATGTCACAGTTGATGATGACGGTATTACTATTAGAAGCGGTATGAGAGGAATATTAAGCAATCATAATAATACTTTATCCGTTAGTACTGTAGCAGAGATAGATAAGGTGGATTTATCAACTGGAAATATAGAGGTTAATGGATCTCTTATTATTAAAGATAATGTTGCTCCTGGATTTTCAATAAAAACTGAGGGTGATATATTTGTACATGGCAATATAGAAGATGCTTATATAGAATGTGCTGGAAATTTGATAGTTTCAGGTGGTATAATAGGCGGTCCTAATAGTACAATAAATGTTAATGGTAAAATGTGTTCTCAGTTTATTAGAAATGCTAATATAATATGTAAGGGAGATGTATTAGCTCAGCAGCTTGTTAATTCAGAGATAGCTACTAATGATAGAATTATAGTATTAGATGGTAAAGGTGTTATTATTGGAGGAAATGTTAAAGCTTTGAATGGTGTTTGGGCTAAAAGTATAGGTTCTATGAGCGAATCAAAAACTACTATTACAGTTGGAAGAGATGCTGAAGCTGATGCTGAGTTTAAAAATATAGTTACTACAGTGAAAACAAATAAAGAAGAAATTAGCAAAATTAAATCTCTATTAGGTACAGAGTATTTCAAAAATCCTAAAGCATTTATAGAGAGAATACCTGTAAATAAAAGAGAAGGAATAAAAGATATATTAAAAAGAATTACAAATCTTGTAAGGGAAACTTCTCGATTGGAAGCAAGAAGAGATGAAATGAGTGCTGAATTTGAAAAATTATCTCATAGCAGTATTACTTCTATGGAAGGATTTTTCCCTGGAGTTACAATATATATTTCAAGCCTTAGAAAATATATATCCAAAAAGATTTCTGGAACGGAGTATTTTTATTCTAAAGAACTTGGTGATATATCAGAAAAGGCTCCTAAAATGTTACCTATAGAAGAATATGATTTTCCTAGAGAGATAAATAGAGATTAAAAGGTATAACAATAGAAAATGAAAATAACTGTAATTCATGGGCAAAGCCATAAAGGATCTACATACAATATCACTAAGATACTTTATGATAGGTTAGGAGGCGAGATTACCGAATTTTTTCTACCTAGAGATTTTAATGCTTTTTGTGCAGGATGCAACAGTTGTTTTTTAAGATCTGAAACATTATGTCCAAATTATGAAAAACTTAAACCTATAACAGAATCTATGGATAATGCTGATATAATAATATTAGCGAGTCCTGTTTATGTTTATCATGTAACTGGTGCTATGAAATCCTTTTTGGATCATTATGGTTATAGATGGATAGTTCATAGACCTCATGAATCTATGTTTAAAAAGCAGGTTGTATGTATATCTACTGCAGCTGGTGGTGGAATGAAAAGCACTTGTAAAGATATGGCAGATAGTACATTCTTTTGGGGGGCAGCAAAGATATATAAATATGGTTTTGCTGTGAGGGAAATAACTTGGAATAGAGTTAAAGAGGATATAAAATCATCTATTTCCAAAAAAATTGAATCTGCTGCCAAAAAAATTAAAAGAGAATATGGTAAGGTAAAACCATCTATAAAAACGAAGATATTTTTTAGAATAGTGAAATCTTTGCATAAAAAGAAAACTTTTACAGAGAATGATTTTAATTATTGGAATGAAAGAGGGTGGCTTAATAATAAAGTTCCTTGGAAAGATTAAAAATTAATAAAAGACAGGATCCGTTTTTAGAACCTGCCTTTTATTTTTATTTTATATTTCACATACTGGAGATTGTCTTACTTTTATTTTTACAGCACTTCCTTCACCGAATATTGAATTCATAACTTTTTTATATTCATTAATATCATTTACAGGTATTAAAGCTTGTATAGTTCCAGCAAATCCTCCTCCATGTACTCTGCATGCTCCTTTTCCTTTAAGGAAATCTTTTGTTAAAGTTAATCCTAAAGCAACTCCCATATTTTTTGAGCTTGTAACTGAATAACAGTTTTGTAAATACATAAAGCTAGAAAGTCCTGATTCATTCATAAGTTTTATATATGTATTTATATCATCATTTTTGAGAGCATTTATTTGATTAATTACTCTTTCGTTTTCCTCTATAAAGTGATATGCTCTCATTACAGCCCTATCTCCAATTTCTTTTCTCAATTTAGAAGCATTTTCAATTAATTGGTCTTTAGTTATTTCTCTGCATACTTTTTTACCAAAATAGTTTGCTATTGAATTCATCTCTTCTCTTATAGCAGCATATTCATTTGTAAGTGAACTATGATCTCCTTTGGCATCCACTATCATAAGGGCATATCCTTTACTTTCAAAATCATATTCTACTTTTTCTATTATAGGATTATCATTATCTTTAAAATCTATAGACATAATTCCACCTACAGAGCATCCCATCTGATCCATAAGCCCACAAGGTTTTCCAAAGTACATATTTTCAGCATATTGCCCTATCTTTGCTATATCAATTTTACTTATCTTATCATCATTATATAAAGCATTTTGTATTTCACCAATTAAAGATTCAAAACTTGCAGAACTACTTAATCCGCTTCCGATAAGTACTTTATTATTTATAGTTATAGTACATCCTCCTATTTTATATCCTCTATTTTTTATTGCTGCACAAACTCCTCTTGTTAAAGCATTAGATTTGCCATATTCATCTTTATTTATGTCCAAATCATTTATATCTATAATATCAGGATTGTTTGAATAATCAGTATAAACAGCTATTTTATCATCATTTCTTTTTGAAACTACTGCCAATTTATCTAAATTTATAGAGGCAGTTAATACACATCCATTATTATGGTCTGTATGATTTCCAGAAAGCTCTGTTCTCCCAGAAGCACTAAATAAATATATTTCATCGGTTTTATCTATACTCTCAAAATGTTTTATAGTATCAGATAATCTATTATAGGCTTCTGATATACTATCTTCATCTCCTCCGTATATTAAAGAAAATTTTTCGTCCATACTTTTTTCTTTTATTAAATTTTTTAATTGGCTTATATTATACATATGAAATCCTTATATTTTTATATGTTATATGATATATAATTCTATTAATTTTGTCAAAGAAAAACGATAAAAATCAAAATATTTTACAATTACAGTATGTATTTACTAAAAGCAGTAGAACAGCAAAGAGGAGTTGATCAAGTTAATTAGGCTATATTAAGAATGGAGGCAAGTAGTTAGGAGAATGCTAGTTTGGTAAAACAGTTAAAAGAAGCAAGTATGACATTTGTTTATTATTTTTCAGATATTTTTTTTAATTAATCTCTATTTTCAAACAAATATCCATTAGATGCTAATTCTGGAAGAACTATTAAATTAGAATTTGTATCTTTAATAAAATCATTAATTATTTCTAAATTTTTATATTTATCTTTCTGTATATCAAATTCTAAAGCACTAATCTTCATAATAGTCTTTGTATCCCTTTTCCTCCAATAATTTTTTTGTTCTTCTATCCCAATTTTTATCATCGGTTATAACGGATACATATTTAATTCTAGGAGCATTTTCCTTTGATAGTATATCTACATTAAAGCATTTTATGTTTTCTAGTATTAATATTCTTATTCTATGATGATTTAATATAGCATCCATATTTTCAAGATTTCTTAAATTAGTTAATGTTACTTTTTTCAAATCCTCTAAATTGCTCAAATTAGGAATTTCTTTTAAAGTTGGTATATTATTTAGCTCCAATGCTTTAAGAGTTTTCATTTCAGATAAGAAATTAAAAGATTTTATATTTTTTCCTTTTTCTATGTATATCTCTTCAAGTTCAGGAAGTTTTTTAGGCATCTCTTCTTCATGTGAAACTCCTGAAAGAATAGCTATCTTTTTCAAATTAGGATTCTTATCAAAAGATTCCATTCTAAATCTTCCAGCACCTATTTCTTTGATTGTATTTCTCATAGATAAATAAACATCTTGTTTCAATGTAAGTCCATTTTCTATATATATACTTTCTAAATTTTCTATATTATCAAGAGGCTTTAATTCCATATCTTTTGGTAAGTCTCCGTATAGATGAAGACTTTTCAAATTTACTAGTCTTGAAAATATATTAATATTTTTTAAAGGATATTTAAGAGAAGCATGATATATAAGGTTTTTTATATCTGGTAAAGCTATAAGCAAATCATTTCCACTTATATTATTTTTATTACTTTCATTTTTTTCTGAAGATATATTCAAAAAGAAATCTTCTCTTTTTCTTAGTACATCATTTAAAGTATTAATATTTTCTTTTTTTATACCTGCATCGTCTATAAATAAAATATAGCTTTCTTTTGAAAGTCCCAAATCAAAAAGAGCTTGATTGTCTAATTCTGAAATTTTTATTTTTTTTATCATCATATTACCTTATTATTATATTATATAAAAAATATGTTAATTATTCAATACATAAATATTCTTTTTATTATAAAACAGGAGCTATTATTCGGCAAGCTGAATTTCTTAGTCTTACAAGCATAGGTTGTTTGGAATATTCTTCAATTGTTATTTTATGAGAATTAAGCATATCTTTTTTAAATATATTTTCAAATTTTTTGGCTGTATCAACATCATATATAACGGCATTCATTTCATAATGTAAATAGAAACTTCTTATATCCATATTGCAAGTACCGCAAGATACTATTCTGCTGTCAATAACACAAAATTTGCTATGAAGAAAACCTTTTTCATAAAGATAAATATTAACACCAGCCTTGAGTAAAGTTTCAAAATAAGTTTGTGCCACCCACCAAGCAATTAATTTATCAGGTTTTCCAGTTATCATTAAATTAACATCTATTTCTGATAGAGCGGCATTTTCTAAAGTGCTTAAAAATCCATCGTCTGGTACAAAATAAGGACTTTCTATATAAATACTTTCTTTTGCCTCTTCTATCATTTTTGAATATACTTTTTGTATAGTATCCCATTTTGAGTCTGCTCCTGAAGTTATAATTTGAACAGGTAGAAATTTATCCGTATTAGATTTTGGGAATAGATCTTTTTTAATAATATAAACTTTTTCTTCATCCAATTCTTCATTAGCATATTTAATTTTTATTAAATGTCTTCGTTTATTTTCATTGATATTAAAAACTTCTAAATCTCTTCCGCCAGCATTGTACCAATCGCATACGAATACATTTTGTATAAGATTGCATGTATCTCCTACAATTCTCATATGAACATCTTTCCAAGAATCAAAACGTTTTCCTCCATCTATGTATTCCTGACCTAAATTCATACCTCCCATATATGATACAAGCCCATCTATAACAACTATTTTTCTATGATTTCTATAATTTACAAATCTAGTCCATAATATTGAAAAAGGATCATGATAATATAAAAATTTTATTCCATTTTCTTTTAATTCTTTTCTGTATTTTTTACTTATTCTTTTTAAAGATCCTACACCGTCAAATATAAGCCTTATCTTTACTCCTTCTTTTGCTTTTTTTATTAAAACATCTTTTATTCTATTTCCTAATTTATCACTTCTCCATATAAAGTATTCCATATGTATAGTTTTCTCTGCCAATTTCAAATCTTTAATCATAGCATCAAAAAGTTCTTGCCCTTCATCAAATATAGCAACTTCATTTTGAACTGTTATAGGAGAATAACCGCTTTTTATAGCAAGTTTAACCAAATTTACATGTTTGCTGTAATTACCATGCATATTATCAAGTATTTCTATTTGTTCTTTCAATAGAGATGAAAAATATTTTTTTATCATATCTTCAGGAAGTTTAGCAGAAATTTTCTTTTTTGATTTTTTCCAATTCATTCCTAAAAATATATAAAATATAACTCCTATATAAGGCAGAAATACCAAAACGGTAAGCCATGCTATAAATGAGTATGGAGGTCTGTTTTCCAGAAGCATTTTTATAGATATAAATATTACATATAGAAAAAATATTATAGTTAAAATATAGAAAATCATTATTATGCCAATTAAAAAAATATAGATTATAATAGTATATGAAAAATTATAAAAGTCAATTGTATTAACATTAACATAATAATAAATTTTATTAAAGTACTTGACAAAATTTATTAGTAGGATAAAATAAAACTACTTCCGAAAATATTTGTAATGAAGGGCGTTGGTTTTCTTCTAAAAGAAGCCGACACTCTTTTTTTATATCTTTATTCTAGGAAAATATTATAAAATAGTATTTGTATGAATAATAAAAGTAGACCTCAAAAGCAAAAAGAATACGGCAGAGAGCCTAAAAAAAAGAAATTAAAAAATGATAAGAAGAAAAAAATAGAAATTAATATAATAGATGAAACTTTATTATTTAATGAAATAGAAGGTATTTTACAAGAAAAAGGAATATATTTGCTTGATTTGAAAGTAAGAGCTATTTCTGATAATAAAAAACTTTATGCTGTTATTTTTAAGAAGAAAGAAAGTGTATCGCATAGTCATTGTATAGAAACTACAAGAATAATACAAAACAGTATAAAGTCTAATGGGTATGATGAGGGAGATTATACTATTACAGTTTCTTCTGCAGGCTTTAGATGGAAATTTGATGATAGATATGAATTATTTGAGGATATGCCTATAAAAATAAAGTATAAAGATGGAGAAGATTTTATTACAGTTACGGCAGTATTAAAAGAAGCTAAAGATGATTATATTATCATAAGTGTTTTTGATGAAGATAATATTATAAATGAAAAAAATATTAAAATATTAAAAAATGATATTATAAAAGCAAGATTAAATTGTTAATATTTATATACTTATATGTGTATGTGATTTATAAAAAATAAAAAATGGAGAATCAAGATGTTTGAAAACGTTGGAACTTATTTACAGCAGTTATCTGATGAAAAGGATATTAGCGTAGAACTTTTAAAAGAAGTTATAGAATCTACTATGATTTTGGCTTTGAAAAAGAAATATGGTAATGATATAAATTTCCATATACATTTTGATAATAAAAATAATCCCACTGTATATAAGGCAGCTAACGTTGTAGAAGAGGTTAATGATAAGAATAAAGAAATATCTCTTGAAGAAGCTAAGAAATTAGATCAGGATATTAACTTGGGTGATGAAGTTTTGATATTAGTAGATCAGGTTGAAGCATTCGGAAGAATAGAAAGTACAGTGGCAAGAACTGCATTTTTCCAGAAGATTTCTGAGCTTGAAAAAAATATTATATTTAAAGAGTTTAAAAGAAGAGAAAATCAGCTTGTTAATGGATATTTTCAGAGGGAGAACAGAGGAAATATTTATGTTAATTTAGGAAAGACTGAAGGTTTATTGTCCAAAAAAGATCAGTCTCCAAGAGAGCATTATACAGCTGGAGATAGAATAAGAGCGTATATTTATAAAGTTGAAAATGATAAGGCTGGACATCCTACTATATTTTTAACTAGAACTAAAGCTGATTTTATTAAGAAATTATTTGAATTGGAAATACCTGAAATTGCTGATGGTACTATAGAAATTAAGAATGTTGTAAGACAGCCTGGTTTAAAAATAAAAGTTGCTGTTGTATCAAATAAGCCTGAAGTTGATCCTATAGGAGCTTGTATCGGACAGAAAGGTATTCGTATACAATCTGTAATCAAAGAGATAGAAGGCGAGAAAATAGATGTTGTAAAATGGTCTAAAGATATAAGAGAATATATTGCTGAGGCTATAACTCCTGCTAAGCCTATTAGAATCATTATTACAGATCCTGAAAAGAAAGAGGCTATGATTATTATACCAGATGAACAGCTTTCTCTTGCATTAGGAAAGAGCGGATATAATGTTAAACTTGCTTCACAGCTTACAGGATACTATTTCGATATAAAAACAGAAACTGATATTAAAGAAAATCCTGAATTATTAAAGGATATAGTTCCTTTGAATCAGATATTCTCAGAAAATACTGAAGAAATAGAAACTTCTTACGAGGAATCAGAAATAGAAGAGGTATTTGAAAGTAATTTATATTCTTTACAGGGTATTGATGAATCTATTATTAAAACTCTCATAGATAATAATATTAATTCTATAGAAGAGTTATATAATATGTCTGTTGATGATATTATAGAAAAAACTAATTTAGAAAAAGATACAGTTGATAATTTAATTTCTGTAATGAAGGATGTTGTTGAGGTTGTAGAGGCTTCAGGAGATGAATATGAAACTACTTCTGAAGATATTGTTGAAGAAATAGAAGTTTATGAATGTCCTAATTGCGGATCAAATATCACTGAAGATATGACTAAATGTCCTAAATGTGGTATTGAACTTTCTTTTGAATAATTGAGTATATTTTTATGATATGTGAAGTTTGTGGCAGCGGGCATTATAGAGAAATAGGCATTATAAAAAATATATGGGAGAATGATAAAAAAGTTTATCAATGTAATGATTGTTCTCTTTATTTTATAGAATTGCCTTCCGATGAAGAAATTTATTTTTTATATAAAAATGAATATCATAATAATATAAAAAATAGAATATTTGAAATAGCTAAAAGTAAAATGCGTTATGCTAGAAGTATATCTCAATTTAACTTTATAAAAAAACATATAGACTGCAATAATAAAAAAGTATGTGAAATTGGTGCTTTTGATGGTTTGCTTTTGAATATTTTTAAGAAAAATGGTAGTGATGTTTACGGTTATGAACTTAATGATAATGCTAGATATTATGCCAAAAAAAAATATGATATAAAGTTAGAGCCTAATTTTTTGGAAAGTACTAATAAATACGATATAATAATACTTTCGCATGTTATAGAGCATTTTAAAAATCCTTTTGAAATACTTCTGAAAGTAAAAGATATACTTGAAGATAATGGGCATTTATATATAGAAGTGCCTAATTCTCCTATGATTGATCAATGTAGTTATGAAATGCTTATGAGATACTTATCTACTGAGCATATTGTGAATTTTGATAAGGATAATCTGATAAGGTTTATAAAAAAGGCTGATTTGGATATTATAGGATATAGTTACAGTAATTATAAAGTTGATATAGGTAATGAAAAATTAAGAGCAAATATACTTGAAGGTAGTTTTCCTAGTATAAAGAATTTATTTAAATTTTCTATTTTTGCTTTAAAAACATTTACTTTTGCGAATTTATCATTTATAGACTATAAAAATAATAATAATATATGGTCTTATGGTGAAAATATAAGGGTAATATCAAAAAAATGATGTATAATTTGTAGTAAAATAAAAAATATTTACAAAAAAATTGTATATTATTAGAGTTTATGCAAAAAAATTGTAATATATTTGACATATGAATATAATTTTATATATTATAATATTAGGGATAAATTTTTATAAGGGTTATTATTATGAAAAATAAATTAATGTTGAAGTTTTTGGCACCTTTTATAATATTTCTATTGTTGTTGTTTATTGGCATTTATATTATTTATAGACCTTTGTATAAATCTAGGTTTTTAAATGAGAAGAATATTAGCTCATTAGAAGTTGAAACCAGAGCGGAAGGATATGTTGAAGAATTAAAGAATACGGTTTATGTGATGGAAGCCTATTTGAAATCTAATCCTAACTTAATTGAATTTGGGCACTTTATTACTAATGTTCAGAAACTTAATACAGGGTATTTAAATATTTATTTTGGCGATGCAGTTCCATATCCTCAAGGAGGTACTTTTATAAATACATTAGAGGTTTATCCTCTTAGTTATGATCAAACTTCAAGAGGTTGGTATAAAGATGCATTAACTACTAATGATATTGTTATTAGTTCGCCTTATATTGATTTTGCTGTTAATAAACTTACTATAACATTTTCTAAGGCTGTATATACTAATAATTCTTTAAAAGGTGTATTTTCTATAGATTTTACCGATGTAAATGAAATAGCTGATAGTTTAAAGAGAAATTTTACTGATGATATTTATATAGTTTCTGATAATGGTATATTCATGACTCATGATAATAAAGATTATATTTTGAATGAAACTAATAATTTATTTACATATGATATATTCTCTAGTTTTAAAAATGATTTAACTTCTCATATAGGGGATTTGGATATTGTAGGTAATGAATGGTATTCTATCAAAAAAACTTACAATGCTCCTTGGATATTAGTATTCAAAGGAAGTGCTGAACAATTTTATAATCAATTTAGATTTTTGATGTTAAGTTTATTTTTATGTATATTTGTTCTTATAATATTGGAATGTCTTCTTGTTGCCAGAATAGTTATACCATTATCAAATAATTTGTATCATGCTATTACAATAATTACAATGATGCAGGATGGAAGATTTGATAGTAAATTTGAAAGTAAAGATTTACAGAGAAAAGATGTGGCTGGGCTTTTATCAAATTCTATTAATGATATGCAGCATATAATGCATAAAATTGTTTTTGAATTAAAGGAAAATATTTCATTAATCAATAATTCATCTGAAAAAATATCAACAGGAATAGATCATTTATCAGATAGAACATCTTCTCAGGCATCTGCTGTTGAAGAAATTACTAGTTCTATAGAAAATTTACTATCGGCAATTTCTGAAACTTCAAAGAGATCTTATGATGCTAAGAATATGAGTTCTAGGGTTACAGAATCTACCCAGAATGGTGTATCAGCAGTTAATGAAATATCAAATAATATGATAGAAATTTCTGAGTCTAGTAAAGAGATATCTAATATTACAAAATTGATACAGACAATAGCTTTTCAAACTAATATATTGGCACTTAACGCTGCTGTTGAGGCGGCACGTGCTGGAGAGCAGGGAAGAGGTTTTGCCGTTGTTGCTTCTGAAATAAGAAGTTTAGCACAGAATGTTAATGAGGCTGCTGGAAACATTACAAGTATTATAGAAAATACTGTATCTAAAATTGAAATTGGAGATGAATCTGTAAGACGCTCTTTAGATATTCTTGTTCAAATAGAAAATTCTGCTAGAGAAGTTTCAGATATATTGATTCGCATATATGAATCTACATCTAATGAAGAGAGTAGCGTTAAACAGATTAGTACTGCTATGAATGAATTAAATAAAATAACTCAGGAAAATGCTCACTTGGTTAATGAAAGTTCAATACTTGGAAAAGATGTTGTTAATGCTACTGCTAATTTATCATCTGAGCTTGATTATTTTAAATTAGATAATAATTTTAATTAAATAAAAAATAATATTATTAAAGAGTATGCTTCTTTCACATTTAGCATACTCTTTTTTATATATTAATTATATTTTTAAGTTTTTTATTATTTGGCAAACTTCATCTATTTCCTCCATACTTATATCTCTATGAGTAACAAATCTTATTTTATAATCTCCGAAAGAACTAGACTTTATTCCTTTTTCTGAAAGTTTTGATATTATAGTAGAAGATAATTTTTTTGTATCAGCAATAACTATATTAGTTTCTACATCTTTTAAATTTACAGATCCTATTTGAGATTCTATTATTGATTCTGCAATTTTTTTAGCTTTTTTATGATCTTCTTCTAATGATGATATATTATTTTCCAGAGCATATATTCCAGCGGCAGCCATTAAACCTATTTGTCTCATACCTCCTCCTATAAGCTTTCTTACTCTAAATGCTTCATCAATAAAATCTTTATCTGCACATATCATAGCTCCCATTGGTGCTCCTAATCCTTTTGATAAGCAGAAAGTTATAGAATCAGTATTTGAAGCGATTTCTTTAACGGAAACTTTACTTGCTATAGATGCATTAAAAACCCTTGCTCCGTCCATATGAAGATGAACATTTTTTGATTTAGTGAAATCATAAAGTTCTTTTAATACTTCTATAGGATAAACGCTTCCTCCATGTCTATTATGAGTATTTTCAACTTCAATTATATTAACCGCTGACATATAATAAGGCTGTTCATCTAAATAATTTTTTATTATATCTTTAATTAAAATTCCTCTTTCAGCTTTTACAGGAAGTGGTATTATTCCAGCCAAAGATGAAACTCCTCCAAGCTCATAATGTATTATATGGGATTCTTCTTCTAAAAGAATTTGGCTTGTTTTTCTTCCTAATATCATCATTGGTATTAAATTTCCCATAGTACCACTTGAAACAAATATTGCTTTTTCTTTTCCTGTTATATCAGCAGCCATTTCCTGAAGTTTATTAACAGTAGAGTCTTCCATATATACATCATCACCACATTCAGCATTATATATAGCTTTACGCATTGCTTTGCTTGGTTTAGTGATGGTGTCGCTTCTTAAATCATAAATTTTCATTTTTATATGCTCCATATATTTTAATTCAATAAATTTTAATTCTTTTTTTGATAAATTACAACAGCTAAAAAATAATTGAAATAAATTATAATTTTATCTATAATGATTTTATATTTAATAATTTTATTGAGGATAATAATTTATGATAAAGAGATATACTAGAAAAGAGATGGGAGAACTTTGGAGTTTACAAAATGAGTTTCAGGTAATGCTTGATGTTGAAATAGCAGCATGCGAGGCTATGGCAGAAATTGGAGAAATACCTGCAGAAGCTGTAAAAAATATTAAAGAAAAAGCAACTTTCACTGTAGAGAGAATTGCTGAAATAGAGAAAGAAACTAATCATGATATAATATCATTTGTAACTGCAGTTCAAGAGAATGTAGGGGAGGGAGGACAGTATATACATAAGGGTTTAACTTCAAGCGATGTTAAAGACACTGCATTAGCTGTTATGATGAAAAGATCTGCTGAAATTATTTTAGATGATTTGAAAAGATTATCAGAAGTTTTATTGAGAAGAGCAAAAGAGCATAAATATACTCCTTGTATAGGAAGAACACATGGTATACATGCTGAACCTATGACATTAGGCTTGAAATTTATATTATGGTATGATGAGAATGAAAGAAATATTAAAAGGGTAGATGAGGCTAAAAAGCAGGTTTCTGTAGGTAAACTTTCTGGGGCAGTTGGTACTTATAGTAATATTGATCCTAGAATAGAAGAAATAGTTTGTAAAAAATTAGCAATAGAAGCGGATAAAGTGTCCACTCAAATAATACAAAGGGACAGACATGCTCAGTATCTTACTACTTTGGCTATAGTTGCTAGTTCATTGGAGAAATTTGCTACTGAGATTAGAAATTTGCAGAGAACTGATATTAGAGAAGCAGAAGAATATTTCAGTGAAAAGCAGAAAGGTTCATCAGCTATGCCTCATAAAAGAAATCCTATTACATGTGAGAGAATATCAGGTTTGGCTAGAATTGTGAGAGGAAATGCATTAGCTTCTATGGAAGATATTACACTTTGGCATGAGAGAGATATTAGCCATTCATCTGTTGAGAGAGTTATACTGCCAGATTCTACTATTGCTGTTGATTATGCTATTAATAAATTTATTGATATAGTTGATAAACTTTTAATATATCCAGAAGCTATGAAGGCTAATATTGAAAAGACAGGAGGTTTAATTTTCAGTCAAAGGATTTTAATAAGTTTAGTTAATAAAGGCATAGATAGAGATAATGCTTATAGATGGGTTCAAAGAAATGCAATGAAAAGATGGCTCAATAATGAAGATTTCAAAGAGAATGTTCATAAAGATGAAGATATAACAAAATATTTAAGTTCTAAAGAAATAGATGATTGCTTTGATTATGCATACTATTTAAGAAATATTGATGTTATAATGAAAAGATTTGGAATATAATATAAAAATAAAGCGGAAGTATTTTATTAATACAACCGCTTTTATTTTGCTTAATTTAATCAATCATCAAATTTTTGTCCCATAATCTGTCCGTTTCCTGTTACCATAATTTCCATCATATTGTTTAATTTTAATTTATAATTTCCCCATTCTTTTTCTGCATCTATTATAGCAGCTTGAGGATACGCATTTCTTATAGCCTTTATAACAGCTTGAGGAAAAGCAGCATCTGGTATAGGGCTATATTCACTGTCTATATTATCCCAATCTCCATTACTTAAAAAGTCTATTGATGTTCCATTGGATAATTTTACATCAAATTTTCTTCCATCTCTTTCTACTTTCCATATTTGAGTATTAGGGAAGACTCTTTGTATGAATGAAGTAGCTTTTTGAGGTAAAGAACTAGGAGGAACTACCCAGTCATCTGCAAAAAGATTTGATGCTGATAAAATAATTAATGATGTTAGTAAAATAGATAATTTTTTCATGATTTACTCCCTTCCAATTTTTTTATATATATAAATTATCTTTATAGTTATAAGTATATCACTTTTTTATCATTTGTCAAGTTTTTTTACAAATATTTTACTAAATTTTTACTTTATTTCCTATTTTTTTTATGAAGTTTTTTAAATCTTTAGGTAATGGGGCTTTTACTTTTATTTTTTCATCGCTAATGGGATGATTAAATTCAAGACTATAGGCATGCAAAGCTTGTCTTTTGAAAAACCCTGTTGGTATAATATCTTTTTCTATAAAGTCATCAAATACTTTTGGTCCGTATTTACCATATATTTTGTCGCCTACCATGAATAAACCTTTAGAATATAGATGAACTCTAATTTGATGCATTCTTCCAGTATATAGTCTAGCCATAACAATAGCATAATTGCCTATTTTTTTTATAGTTTTGAAGGCTGTTTTTGAATATTTAGAACCTTTTATATTTTCTTTATGAAGTGTTTGAAAACGTCTATAATATTTATGTCCGCTTTCAAGCATATAGCCTTCTACAATAAATTTATCCTCTATATTTTTAGAATTTTCAACTATGGCTATATAAGTTTTTTTTATAGAGTTTCTTCTGTATTGTTTACCATTTATTTTTCTTCCTGCAAGTATAGCACAGAAATTTGATGCTGTTTTACTGCTTCTTGAGAGAACTACACATCCGCTTGTTTCTCTATCTATTCTATTGAGCATATTTATATTACAGCCTAGCATATTTTTTACTATAGTATGAAGTGTATTATGATAGTATTTTCCTGAAGGTATAACTGGTAAATTGGCTGGTTTATTTGCTATAATTAAATCACCGTCATCATATACTATAGATACATTTTTATCTACTTCGGGTTCTTTCATTCCTATTATGTGATAAGCTATTTCATCTCCTTTTTTTACTGCTCTTGTATATTTTACTTTTTTATTATTCAGAAGCACCAAGCCTTGTCCTATTAAATCCTGCCATTTATTTCTTGAATAATAAGAAAATCTATCGCCCATATATTTATCTAATCTCGTATTAGATTCTACATCTTCTTCTATCTTGCATTTTCTTATGACGGATTTTTTATATAATTCCTCTATATTCTCATTTAATTTATTTTTTTTCTTTCTCATAATTAAGATTATACTAATACTAAAAAAAATTGTCAAAAAATTTTTTAGTATCAAATATTAAATTATTATTTATTTTACGCACGGTTAATAAAATTTTATATATAATTACATGCTATTATTAATTATTCTTTTATATTAAATTTTTTCTTCGTGCGTTAATTAGGCTATAAATTTAATTAAAATTTGGGTGGGAAGCTAATATGTTATAAATAAATATTAAATATAATAATAATTATCAATTCTAAAATAAGCAGCAAATATATAGGGGGGATTTAGAATAAAGCAAAAAATTAAAATTTTAATAAGATTATTTTATATATTTTATAATCATTTTTTTATCTATTTTCATACCCCGCCCTTTATTTTTTATTGTTTACTTATCAATTTTAATTTAAATAAAGTTTTTTGCCATATTAGAAATAAATGTCCCCGCCCAAGTTTTTTTAATATTTAAAGCATTCTAAAGATTTATAAGGAAATTATTTAAGGAATATTATATCATCTATATTAAAACCAAGATTAACTATATCATTTAATTTATAATTATTATTGTAACTATTTTTATCCAATCTCCAAGTGATTTGATTGTTACTATTAATAGGTACTAAAGTTATTATATATGAGAACATGTCCTCTGTAATATTTGTTATTTTTGATTTTATATTATTTGTATTATCTTTGCAATCAAAAAAAGAATACGGACGCATTCCTATATAATTAGCATTTTCAGTATTTTTATTAAGTTCATTTATTATTAAAGTGATATTCCAATCAATGCATTCAATTTTTTTATTATCAATAATTTTTATTTTTGAGAAATTTTTATATCCAGTAAGAAGTGCCGAGAAATAAGTTTTTGGATTTTCAAATAGATTATATTTAGAATCTATTATATCGAATTTTCCTTTATTTATTATTCCTATATTATTAGATAATCTATATACTTCATCTCTGTTATGCGATACAAATAGGGTAGTACCGTCAAATTCTTTTATACTTGATGCAATAAATTTTTCTAATTCCCATTTTATATGATGATCCAAAGCACTTAAAGGCTCGTCAAGTATTAATATATTGGGAGATGATACGAATATTCTAGCTAATGCTGTTCTTTGTTGCTCGCCTCCTGATATTTCTTTAGGCTTTTTATTTTTTATATGATGTATAAAAAATTTTTTCATTATGTATTCTATATTAATACTATTTTTTTTATCTCTTATACCGCATTTAATATTTTCTTCAACAGTCATATTCGGAAATAAAGCATAATTTTGAAATAGGAAACCAACATTTCTTTTTTGAGGTTTTACATTAATCTTTTTTTTAGAATCATAAAAAATATTACCATTAAATTCTATATATCCTCTATCTGGTTTTTCTATTCCAGCAATGCATTTTAAAACCATACTTTTACCGCTTCCAGATTCTCCAAGTATAGAAAACACTTCACTTTTTACTTCAAACTGTAAGTCCAAATCAAAATTAGACAGTTTCTTTTTTATATCAACTATTAAACTCAATATAAAATCCTACAAATACATTATAATCTTTTTTTTATGGCATCTGAAAGAGGAAGAACAATATTCATCATCATTATACTTATGAATGATATCATAACTATTATAACAACCCATTTCAAAGCTAATTCCCTGTTTCCAGCCTGAACAGCAGTATAAACAGCTAATGACATAGTCTGTGTTTTATTTGGTATATTTCCAGCTATCATTATAGTAGCCCCAAATTCTCCCAAAGCCCTTGTAAAAGAAAGTATAGTACCTCCCAATATAGAGTGCCAAGTATTTGGAAGTATAATTCTCCAAAATATCCAATTTTCAGATTTACCCAATGTTTTAGCGGCATTTATAATATTTTTATCTATTTGTTCAAATGCACCTTTTGAAGTTCTGTACATTAATGGAAATGATACTATAAAAGATGCTAATATTGCCCCCTTTAATGTAAATACAAATTGAAAGCCCAATTTTGATGCTATAGATCCTATGAAAGAATTTCGTCCGAAAAATATAAGCAGAAAAAAACCTACAACTGTTGGAGGAAGCACAAGCGGAAGTGTGAATATTATATCAAATATAGATGAAAATTTTTTTATCTTTACTACAATAATAGCGGCATATATTCCAACAAAAAAAGTGATTATTGTGGAATAAAATGCCGTTTTTATAGATAGTATTAAAGGAGTATATTCCATTATATTATTGTACTACAGTAAAGCCATAGTTTTTGAATGTTTCTATTGATTTATCAGTAGAAATATAATCTATAAATTTTTTAGCTTCTTCTTTATTTACAGATGATTTTACTATAGAAATAGGATAAATAACTTTTTTATGTGTGCCTTCAGGAGCCTCAGATATTATATTTACATTTTTAGCTATTTTAGCATCAGTGGCATAAACTATACCGCAATCAACTTCACCTGTTTCAACCCAAGAAAGTACATTTCTAACATCAGAACCATAAACAGCTTTCTGCTTTGCAGCATCAAGTATAGACAAATTACTCAATATCTCTTCTGAGTACTGTCCTACAGGAACACTTTTAGGCTCTCCTAATCCTATTTTAGTAATATCAGCATTGGTTATATCTGTAAATGATTTTATATTTAAAGTTGAATTGCTTGGAGTAATCAATACAACTTTATTTTCAAGCAAATCTTTTCTTGTTTCAGTGTCTATTAAATCTTTTTCCTGAAGTGCATCCATTTGTTTTTGAGCTGCTGAGAAAAATATATCTGCTGGAGAACCTGCTTCTATTTGAGTTTGTAATGCTCCTGATGAAGCAAAAGAGAATATAACTTCAGTACCTGTTTCTTCTTTGTAATTATTAGCCAATTCTGTTAGAACATCTGTCAGACTTGCAGCTGCCAATATCAGAATTTCTTTATTTTCAGTATTGGCATTACTTTGAGATGTATTTTTAGTTCCGCATGCTATAAATGAATATGATATTAATAGAATTAAAAATATTAACTTTTTCATAAAATTACACCTTTAAAATTATTTTTGTTTTTATTATAAAAAATAAAAATTTTAAAATTATAAAAATATTTTAATGTCCTTCTCCTCTCATCATACTTATAATATGACCAAGCAAAGGAATCATTAAATTGGTACAGTATTCAGCACCTTTTTCGCTTCCGGGGAAATTGACAACAAATACATTATTATTTATTCCTGCATAACCTCTTGAAAGAACTGCAAACATAGTATCTTTTATAGATTCCTGCCTTAAATAATCGGATATACCTCTTACTTCCTTTTTACAGAATTCCATAGTGGCTTCAGGAGTTACATCCCTAGGAGATAAACCAGTTCCGCCTGTAGTGATTATAATATCAAATTTCTCTTTATTTTCTTTCATAGCATTTAATATTATATCGTATTCATCTGGTATAATAATTTTTTCTATATTTTCTATTTGATCTTTTAAATTATCTTCAAGAGTCTTTACTATAACAGCACCTGATTTATCTTCATATATGCCTTTAGATACTCTATCAGATACAGTAATAACAAGTATCTTCAAGTTTAATATCGCCTCCTTTTACAACTTTCACAAATATTCCTTTTTTAGGCATAATGCAATCTCCTACCAATTGCTTTATATCGCATCCATGATGGCATGCTTTTCCTATTTTTGAAACTTCTAGTATAGTATCGCCTATATACATTTTAGTTCCTATAGGAAGTTTATAAAGCTCAACACCTTTTGTTGTGATATTTTCAGCAAAGTCTCCTGGTTTAAGTTCTGTTTTCATGTTGGTGTTTGTATATTCTATATCTTCAATAGCAAGTACTGAAACTTGTCTGTCTTTGAGCTTATCAAAATGTGCATCATTAAGAACACCTTTATCTTCTATTAATGTTATTTTTTCTACAGGTATCTTTACTGTACCTCTATTTTGTGATATATTTAAAGAAATTAATTCAAAGTATTTTTTTTCCATACATTCAAATCCAACATTAAAAAATCATATTATAGAATTTAATATAAAACTATAAAATATTCAATATCTATATAATTTTTTTTTAGAATTTTATTTAAAAATTACAAAAAAATTATTATAATATTTATTGAGATATATTTATTGTATAAGGAAAGTAAATGAATAATAAACAAATATTGGATAAGGCATTAGAACTTGTCAATTTGAATATAGAAACAGAATTAATAAAAATATTAAAAACTTCAGGATCCGTACCAAGAACATTTGATGCCTTTATGATAGTTTATAAAGAAGATAATAAACAAAAGAATATTGGTACAATTGGCGGCGGATTATTAGAATTTGAAGCTATAAAAGATGCATATAATTTTTTAAACAATAAAGAAACTTCAAATAAAGAATATAATCTTACTCCTCAAGATGCAGGTGGAATAGGTATGGTATGCGGAGGAAGTGCTGAAATTTCATTTATATATTTGAATGATAATAAAGATATTATAAATGATTTGAAAAAAGAAATAGAATCTAAAGAAAGTAATGTTTATATATTTGGAGCGGGACATGTATCTTATGATTTGGTTGAAGTTTTATACAAAATAGGTTTTAATTGTATTGTTATAGATGATAGAGATGAATTTGCCAATAAAGATAGATTTCCTAATGCAAGTAAAATAATAACAGAAGATTATGATAATGTATTTAATAAAATAAGTATTACGGATAAAGATTATATAATTATAGTAACTAGAGGGCATTCTCATGATTATGTAGTAGAAAAGAATGCTTTAAAAACTAATGCATTATATATAGGAATGATAGGAAGTAAGAAAAAAATCAAAACATTGCATGATAAACTCAAAGCAGAAGAAAATTATACTGATTATATGATGTCAAGAGTGCATGCTCCAATAGGTATAGCAATAGGTGCAGAGAATACAGAGGAAATAGCGATTAGTATAGCTGCGGAACTTATACTTGTAAGAGCAACAGCAGAAAATAGAAGGAAAGTAAAAAACTGATTTATATTATAATGTTAATTAAAAAAATTATAAAAATTGTGAGTGTCTAGTAACTTTAGTTGCTAGATGCATAATGTGAATAATTTTTATTTATAAATAGGAGTTAATATGGCAAGAACTTTTTTACACCCTGATGAGGCTTTAGAATTGGTATTGAAAAACTCTGAAGATTATGGCAATGAAAAAATATCAGTGCTTGATTCTTATAATAGGGTTTTAGTTGATGACATTTATGCTTTGAATGATGACCCTCCTTTTAGTAAATCTTCTATGGATGGTTATGCCTATAGAAAAGAAGATGAAAATAGAGATAATTATGTATTAATTGAGGATAAAGTTGTATCGGCAGGATTTTGTGTAGATATTGATGTAAAAAGTGGAGAATGTGTGAAAATAATGACAGGTGCTATGCTCCCTAAAGATTTTGATGCAGTTCAGAGGGTAGAGTGGACTGAAGAAAAAAAAGAAAATGGTAAAACTATTATTAATTTCACTAAAAAAGAAATGTTTAATAATGTAATAAAAAAAGGCAATAATAAAAAAATAGGTGAAAAAATATTAGATAGAAAAATGCTTATGCCGAAAGATGCTGCGATACTTGCAGGATTTGGCTATAGCAGTGTTGAAGTAAAAAAGAAAATTAGTACTGCTGTAATATCTACGGGTAATGAAATAGCAAATATAGGGGAATCTTTAAAAGAAGGTCAAATATATGATGCTAATGCTCCTATGCTTGTTTCCAGAACTTCAGCTTTATCATGCAGCAGCAAATTTTATGGTAAGGTTAATGATGATGAAAAAGAGATAAAAGATGTATTATCAAAAGCATTGAATGAGAATGATATAGTTCTTATAAGCGGTGGAGTATCTATGGGAGATTTTGATTATGTTCATAAGGAGTTATTAGAACTTGGAGTTAATCAAATATTTCATGGTATAGCTATGAAGCCCGGAAAACCTTTATTTTTTGGTAAATTAGGCAAGAAGGCTGTATTTGCTTTACCTGGTAATACAGTTTCTTCTTTTATGACTTTTGAAATAATGGTTAAGCCTTATATATTAAAATGTTTGGGTGTAGATTATGATTCAAGTTATATACAAGCTGTACTTTTTGAAGATTTTAAAAGAAAGGATACAGAAAGACTTGAGTATGTACCTGTTAATCTATTTTTTGATGAAACTAAATTATATGTCAAACTTATAAGATATAATAATTCTTCTATGATATCATCTTTTTCTGAGGCTAATGGAATATTAAAAATAGATATTGGTGTTTCTGATATCAATAAGGGGAGTATAGCAGATGTTAGATTCCTTTAATAGAGAAATAAATTATTTACGCATTTCTGTTACAGATAGATGTAATTTGAGATGTGTATATTGTATGCCTGAAGAAGGTATTATGAAAAAATCTCATCATCAGATTTTAACATATGAAGAAATATATAGTGTTGTAAAAGAGGCAGCAGAACTTGGAATAAAAAAAGTTAGACTTACAGGAGGAGAACCTTTAGTCAGAAAGAATATTGATGAATTAGTAGCTATGATTAGAAGTATAGAAAAAATAGAAACTATTGCTATGACTACTAACGCCGTTATGCTTTATGATATTGCAAAAAGGTTAAAAGAAGCTGGTCTTAATTCTATTAATATATCTCTTGATACTCTTGATAGTGAAAGATATAAATATATTACAAGAGGGGGAAGTTTATATGATGCTATGAAAGGTATAAAAAAAGCATCAGAATTAGGTTTTCAATTAAAGATTAATGTAGTTATTTATGATGATAAAACAAAAGAAGAACTTGCTTTGATAAATGAATATGCTTCAAATTTGAATGCCAAAGTTCAAACTATTCAGTATTATAATCTTAATGAACAGAAACTTGATGCTATAGATTATGATAGACCTGCTAAATGTAAATTCTGTAATAGAATAAGATTATTGTCTGATGGATATTTATTAAGCTGTTTGCATAGTAATATAAAGTTTAAATTGGATTTTAATGATATAAGAAGTTCTATTATAAAATGTATAGATTATAAGCCTGAAAATGGTACTTATAGCGATGTGGAATCGCTTAGTATGATAGGCGGTTAATTAAAATTGAGGTTGAAAGATGAGCGATAAATTAACACATATAGACGAAAGTGGTAATGCTAATATGGTGGATGTTGGAGATAAAGATATTGTAAAAAGAACTGCTGAGGCTGTTGGTAAAATATATTTATCTAAAGAAACTTTGAAACTAATAGAAGAAAATAATATAAAAAAAGGTGATGTTATATCTGTAGCTAGAATTGCAGGTATAATGGGAGCTAAACATACTTCTGAATTGATACCATTATGTCATAATATCAATATAGAGAAGGTTAGTTTAGACTTTACTATGGAAGAGGATTGTATACTCATAAAATCTTATTGTAGATGCAGTTATAAAACAGGTATTGAAATGGAAGCTTTAACTGCTGTTAGTATTGCTGCTCTTACTATATGGGATATGTGTAAGGCTGTAGATAAAAATATGAGAATATCAGATATTACACTTTTATCTAAAATCAAAAATATGCAATAATTACTGATATATAATATATCAGTAATTATTATTTTTATTTTTTAATTGAAGTGGAAATAAGATACCTGTTTAACTATATTATTTGATTTATCTAGTACATCTCTGCTAGCATCAGCACCTTCACTTGCTATTTTTGAAGTGTCCTGAGTTATTCTATTGATTTCTATTACAGCAGTATTAATTTCTGATACACTATTTTCTTCTTTTATTATGGCACTTGAAATTTCAGTTAATAGAGTTAGTACATCATTAACAGAACTTTCTATTTGATTTAATATATATGATGAAGCCATAACAGAAGCATTTCCGTTTTGTATTTTTTCTATAGTTTCATTTGCTATTGCTGTAATATCTTTTGCGGCATTTCCAACATTTATTGCTAGGTTTCTAACCTCACTAGCTACTACAGCAAAACCTTTTCCTTGATCCCCAGCACGTGCAGCTTCAACTGATGCATTCAAAGCCAATATATTAGTTTGAAATGCTATAGATTCTATTATATTTGTGATGTCTGATATTTTTTTACTAGCCTCTGATATTTGAGCCATACTTTTTGATGTTTCACTTATGGCATTTACACCGTTTCTAGTAGCATTTGATACATTTTCACTCATATTTTTAGCATTACCAGCATTTTCTGCAGTTTCTTTTAATGATGAAAATACAAATTCTATAGATCTTGTTAATTGCTCCAATGCACTAGCCTGAGAGTTGGATCTGTCTGATAAATTTATGTTTCCATTTGTGATGATATTAACGGAGTTGTTTATTCCATTTATATCATCTTTCATATTGTATATAATATCTCCTAATTTATTTTGCATTTCATTAAGAGCTCTTATTACATTTCCAGTTTGATCTTTTTTATTTAATTCATTTTCATTGAAATGAGTATTAAAATTACCTTTAGACATGGAATTTATTATAGATATTGTATTATATAATGTATTGGATATAGGTCTTACTATTAAAATAACTAATATAGCTTCCAAAGTTGATAGTATTATTAATACTGATATAATGAGAATTAATAATTTTAATAATGATGAATATAATTCTTTATTCTTTATTTTTATAACTATATACCAATTGCTGTTTTTTATTTTCAATGATATATAAGAATTTTTTTTACCTATCCATTCATAGTGATTATTATTAATAATATCATTTTTATGAATAGATATTTTATTTTGATTGAATATATTTTCTTTTAAAATATATCTGTCATTAGCATTGAATAAATATAACCCGTCTTTATTTATTATACTTAAATCATAATCATACTTTTTTATCTCTTCCAAGGCAGAATATATTATTTTTGAAAAATTAACATCAATACCTATTATACCCTGCAATTGTCCATTTGCATATATAGCTTTAGAAAATGTTATTACTACATCTTTGGTTATAGCATCTATATAAGGCTCTGATATTACAATTTCTTTTGATTTCACGGCATTTTTATACCATTCTCTTGTTGTTTGATCATAATCATTAGGTACTTCTCCGACAGTATTAAGTATTCTTCCGCCATCCTTATACGGTACGGTGTTTGCATAGTATATATTAGCTAGATCTTTTTCATTTTTTATAATATTTGCAAATACTTCTGTCATTTTATTCATATCAGTTTCTTTTTCTACATATGAACAGAATATATTTATTCTGCCATATAAAGAAGAAATGTTATTCTCTATTTCATATGAAATATTAGATATGTTATATCTATTTGCATTTATAAATCTAGTTTTATATTGCGGAAGATATAATAAATATATGGATATACAAATTACAAATAATATAGCCATATATGGCAATAAAAATTTTAAAATTAGACTATTGTTTTTTACTCCTATCTTGTCATTGTTGAGCATATTTTGACCCTCACTGTTAATTCTCTAATTTAAAACTCGGAATAATATAACTTATTATCTTAAAATAGTAAATACTATATTTAAAATAAAATTCATATAATATTGATATTTTATCTTTATTATGTTAATATTATTATGTAAACTATATTATGATAATAAGATTATGATAACTAATACAGATACAGACATTAAAGATAAATATTTAAAAGAAAATTTGATAGCATATATAGGAAATAAAAGAAGACTTCTACCATTTATAGAAAATACAATATTATCTATATTGCAGGAAGATAAGAATATAAAAACAGCATTAGACTTATTTGCAGGAAGCGGCAGTGTTTCTAGGCTTTTAAAAACTTTAGACTTGGAAGTTTATTCTAATGATTGGGAATATTATTCTTATATATTAAATTATGCTCATTTAGAAATAAATATAGAAGATTTAGATAATATGTTCATTCATACTGGAGGGGTAGAAAATACTATAAATATGATTAATAGTATTAAATATATAGATGATGATTATAGGTATATATCTAAATATTATGCACCTTCCAATGATGATAATCCAGACTTAATAAATGAAAGACTCTTTTATACTCATTATAATGCCGAGAGAATAGATATAATAAGGAATAATATAGAGTACCTTTATAAAAATAATGCTATAAGTGAGAAGGAATATTATTATTTAATAGCATCTCTTATATATGAGGCAGCTACACATACAAATACATCAGGTGTTTTTAAGGCTTTTCATGCTGGATTTGGCGGAAGAAATAAGGATGCATTACATAGAATATTAGCTCCTATATCATTAAAACCAATACCTCTATACAGCGGAAAAAAATGTCATGTTAGTATGGAAGATGCTAATAAATTTGTAATTAAAAACAAGCATTTTGATTTGGTTTATTTGGATCCTCCTTATAATCAGCATCAGTACGGAAGCAATTATCATTTATTGAATACTATAGCATTATGGGATAAGCCTGCTATTAATAAAGATATATATATAAATGGAAAGAAAACTGATAAAGGTGGTATTAGAAAAGATTGGATAAAAACAAAATCGATGTATTGCTATAAAAAAACGGCTAAAGATACTTTGATAAATTTATTGGATAATATAGATGCAAGACATATAGTGATGAGTTATTCTACTGATGGAATAATAGAGTATGATGATTTGCTTTCTATACTTGAGAGTAGGGGAAAGTTAGAAATAGTTACTTCGGAATATACTAAATATAGAGGTGCTAAAAGATCAATAGTGAATAAAACTAAAAATATAGAGTACTTATTTGTAATTGATACTAAAAAAATAAATAATAACAATATAAATAAAAAGTTAAAATACATAGAAAAAATAAGATTGAAATTAGATAATCCTGTGGATTGTTCTAAAGATAGTATTGTTTTTAAATACTATGAAGAGGGTTCTATTATATTAAATTTAAAATATTCCGTGCATATAATTAATAAAGATGATATATGCAATGACCTTAAAAATAAAAGTTTAGAGTATATAAAAATGTTTTCTTTATTTTTGGATAGATATATTAAAGATGATAATATTGAAGCTTTAAGAATATATTCTTATCATATTAACACGGCTATATTATCAAATGATATTAGGCTTATAAAATATTTTGGAGAATATATATTAAAAATATACAGCAGATTATGTTCATCAAAATCAAATGAATATTTGTTTGATATTACTAATAGTATTTTGGATATTATATCCTATTGTAATAGTAGTATAAGCATTATTTCTAAAATAAAAGATAGAATAATATATAATATTACACATTCAAATATATCTGAAATTAACAAAAATAACCTGTTAATTAGACTTGAAAAATAATAAAAAAATATTATATTATAAGCGGTATATTTTTAATTAAAGAGAAAATATGTTAAAGATGTTTATAAAATCAATAGTTTTATTATATTTAGGAAGCATTTTATTATATTCCCAAAATAATACTGATATTGATGCTGCTTTAAAAACTATAAATGATTTAAGAGAAAATTCAGGATTATATTTATTAGAAACTAATGATGAACTTAATAATATAGCAAATATCAGATCCAAAGAACTTGCTATTAATTTTTCACATACAAGACCTAATAATACTAGATATGATGAATTACTTTATTTAAATAGAATAAGAGTATTTTCTTCAGATGAGAATATTGCTTATAGATTTAAAAATGCTGAAACGGTTATAAGTTATTGGCTGAATTCTGATCAGTATAGAATTAATATTTTAAGTGAAAAATTTACTCATGTTGGAATATCTCATTATTCCATTAATGGAGAAGATTTCTGGGTTGCTATATTTGTGCAGTTAAGAAGATAATTGATTATAAAATATTAGTTATATGATTTTTTATATAATTATAAATAGAAATCTTGTATTCTAGTATCTACTTTTGTTATATAATCTCCGTCTATAGTGGCATCTCCCATTTTATTTCATATGCTTTATTTCCCACTAAACAATCTATTTCAATTTTTTTTGGTTTACTTTCTATGTTATTTATAATCTTATATTTTTCCTTTATATTATTATATTTGTGTTTGAAACAAAGAATTGCAGCTTCTTGCAGAAAATTTCCTACATAATTATATAAAAATATTCATTTATTCTATAAGCAAATGCTAATTTATTAATTGATTCTATAATATCATAATTTATATTAAAAAATCCAAATAATATAATTGTTTAGAATATAAAAACATTAGTCTAGTATAGTGTCAAGTATTTTCTTTTTAAGAGTTTCTATATTGATATTATTTTTGGCACTTATTAATATGGCATCATCATAATAGGTATTTATTTTATTTTTCTGTATATCATCTATACAGTCAGATTTATTGAATATAACTATACGCTTTATATGAGAGGCATCTATTTCTTTTATTATAGTTTCAACTTGAATAAGTTTCTCTTCTATATTTTCATCTACTGCATCCGCTAAATGCAAAAGTAAATCAGCTTCAACAACTTCAGATAATGTGGATTTGAAAGAAGCTACTAAAGTATGAGGAAGTCTATCTATAAAACCTACTGTATCACTTATTATTACTTCTACAGGAGTATCATCTGTGAGATATAATTTCCTCGTATGAGTATCCAATGTAGCGAATAATTTATCTTCAACATAAACATTTTCTTTACAAAGTAAATTGAATAATGTACTTTTACCAGCATTAGTATATCCTACTATTGCCACTCTGAATGTATTTCCTCTTCCTTTTCTTCCTACACTAGCAGATTTTTCTACTTTACTTAATTGTGATTTTAATTTATGTATACGCTCTCTAGCTCTTCTTCTATCATATTCTAATTGCTTTTCTCCAGCTCCTCCTCTTAATCCTATTCCTCCCTTTATTTGACTTAAATTAGTTCTTTTTCCTTTTAATCTTGGATATTCAAATTCTAAAAATGCTAATTCAACTTGCATTTTAGCCGTCATAGTTTTTGCTCTTATTGCAAATATTTCTAATATTATTTCTGTTCTAGTAAGTGCTGTTATATTAGAACCTTCCTCTATAGCATTAACTTGAGAACCGCTTAATTCATTATCAAATATAAAATATTCAACATTATCGATAATGGCACTTTCTTTTAAACTTTCAAGCTTTCCAGTTCCTATATATGTTCCAGCAGATATTTTCGGTTGTATAAATGAATATTGTTCTATAACTTCATAACCAGCTGTGTTGCATAGCATAGAGAGTTCATTTAATATATTTTCATAATTTATTTTGTTATTTCTGTACTGTTTGCTGTCGGATACAAATATTATATATGCTCTTTTTTTTATGTTTTTATTATCCATAATATAAAATTTAATTAACAACCAATGAATTATAAAGTTCTATTGTTTTATCAGATAAATATTGATTTTTACTTAAAACAAATGTAATAGATTCTAATACTACTTCTAAAAATGCTTTATCAAAATCTATAAAAATCTTTTCTCTTATTCTTTCGGCAGTTTCGAGTTTACGAGTAGGCTCAAGATAATCAGCGGCATATATTATTTTTTCAAGCATACTCATATTGGCATGTCCTACTGTATGGCTTTCTATAGCATTCAAAATTTCTTTATCTGTTATATTGAATTCTTTTTCAGCTATTATAGAACTAACTCTTGCATGAAGTAAAGCTCCTGTTATATGTTTAGGGTATTCAATATTATCATTATCAAATATAATTTTACGCATTTCATCATCTTTATATCTCTTTCCTAAATCATGACATAATGCGGCAATTGAAGTTTTTTCTGTATCTATATTATATTTTTCAGCTATTTCAATAGAAAGCTCTCTAGTAGAAATTATATGTTTTTCTCTAAAAGGTAAATACTCTTTTATATATTTTACTATTTCCAATTCTTTATTATTAAATTCTTTCATAATTTCACTTATTATAGTCCGTCTTTTTTCATTTGCCATGTATTAAATGGACTGAATCTTAAACCTATTTGCAAACCAACACCAAAGCTATCAACAGATGTATATTTTTTTTCATTTATTTTTTGTCTAACTCCAAATTCATAATCAAAATACATTCCAAAATTTGCCCCTATATTATAATTATTGAATACAGAGTAATCAAATGTTAACTTTATATAAGGTATTACATTCATTTTATCATATTTGTTTACTATTGTTATCATATTCATAGTGCTTCCAGATGCTGTGTAATTTGTACCATGTGTAGTTGTTCTATCTTCCGAAGTTCCAGCTATAGGAATTTTCAATCCTCCTCCAAATCCGATAGAAAAATCTTTAATATTCAGTTTAGGAAGAAGACCTATTTGAAAACTATGAAATGAAGTTGAATTTGCTATTTTTGTAGTTGAATCAGAAGATGTAGCATAAGAATATGTATCATAACTGTATCCAGATTCTCCTAAAATACTAAGTCCTATATTGTTTTTTAAATCTATTACATATCCGAATTGAGCTGTAACTCCCACATCAAAACCTGTATTAATTTTTCTAGTGCTTCCCGCTATTTGCCCCATAGGTATACCTACAGCAATACCGAATGGAACATTTATTATGGCTTCAAATCCGCTTGCTGCTGAAAGAGATAAGTTAATTGATATAAAAATACTTATCATTAATAATAATTTCTTCATATTTACAATTAACTCCTTATATTATTGTTTTTGTTAATTTAAATATAT
>NZ_JARHYI010000143.1 GCF_029258575.1 Brachyspira sp.
ATTACCTATTAAAAAACTAGTACCCATCATACCTCTAGATCTTGTACTGCTTGTTTCCAAAACGGATAGGGAATGCTTTGAAGATATAGTATTAGCACCGAAAAATACAGAAGTATATATTAATGATATAATAAATATTTTCTTTAACATCTTTATCGTTCTCTTTATATAATTTCAAAAATTATAACATAAAAAACTTTAAATACAATTAAATTAAACTTAATTTATAAATATCCATATTAATACTTGATTTTAATTTTTGAAAGTCATTTTCTAATTTTTCATCATTATGTTCATACAAAATAAAAAGGGAAGAGCCAGAACCGCTCATAGATACTTTTCTATTTACAATATTTTCTATTTCTGTTTTTATATTTTCTATTTTTTTTTCTAAATCAAAAACATTTTTCTCAAATATATTATATATACTTAAAACTATTTTTTCAAAATTGATACTATTATTATCAAGCATGTTCTTTATAGGAAATATATCCGATTGATTGAAATCATATGATTTAAATCTAGAATATGCTAATTTTGTTGATATATGAATATTCGGATATATTAATATTATATTATATGGAAGTGTAAAACTATAATTTTTTATTTTCTCCCCTATACCAGAAACCCAAGCACAGCCTCCTCTTATAAAAAAAGGAATATCCGCTCCGAATTTTGAAAAAGATTCTATTAATTCATCATTGATATCAATATTCAATTCTTCTAAAAAAAATTTTATAATACTAGCAGCATCAGATGAACCACCTCCAAGTCCTGCCCCTGTAGGTATATTCTTCTCTATATGTATATTATAATTATTTTTTAGATTCATTTCGTTTCTAAAATATTTAAATATCTCTGTTACTATATTCTCTTCATTATTGTCTTCTAATGCAAACTTACCGCTAGTTGAAATACTGTATTCATCAGATTTTTCAATATTTATAATATCATATAAGTCAACAGTATGAAATAAAGATTCTATTAAATGATATCCGTCTTCTCTTTTTGAAGTTATATCAAGATAAATATTTATTTTACAAGGCGATTTTAATACATACATATATTTTCCTATTTTGTATTTTAATCATTTTAAAGGCAATTTATCTATAGATTCTATTTCCCATTTATTTGATTTATTTATAAGCCTAATATAATAATAAGTAGGAGAAAATTCTGTATTTCTAATGATGTAATAACCTCTGTAAGGATTAGCACTGTCGCCTATTGTATAATTTATAGTTACAGAGAATTCTTTATTTGAAGATGATATTAATTTTTTAAGAGAATCATTATTATCTATTAAAATATTTTTTATATCTGCAATATTTTTTATATTAGAATTTTTCTCTATCCAATTGATATTATCATTTAATATTTCATTTTTAAAATCATTATAAAAAAGAAATAAAGTTTTTTTCTTACTGCTGTCCAAATCATCTAAACAAGATACAATCAATGTTAATATAATAATTAATATGATAAAAAGTTTTTTCATTAAACAATCCTATTTTTTAATTAAATATTTAAAAAGTTAATAGTAATTAAATTCCATTTATTATTCAAATAAATTGCAACAAATTCAATAGAGTTTTCAGAAATTTTATTAAAAGACGGATATTCAATTTGAGCTACCGAAATGCCTTTGTATACTCTATATGTAACATTAACATCATAATATCCTCCGTCTTTAGGAAGATAATTACAAAGAGAATCATCATTATTAGAAAATATCCTTTGATATACAGCACCCCTATTTTTTATAGATTCTATAATATTTATAGGAGTCAATTCATATATTAAACTCATTTCATTTAAAGTAGATATAAATTTATCATCTATATCCAAAGCAAAATTAGAAGTGAATTCCAAAGTATCTTTATTCGATATTAAAGTAGATATATAACTTTCATATTCATATAAACTATATTCAATACTGCTATAATCTTTCTTTTTATTACAAGAAAAAAGTACAATAATCAATATAATAATTAAAATAAAATTCTTTTTCATTTATAACTTACCTCTCAAATACTGTATCAAAAATTCAGCAATATCATAAAGCGATAATACCAAATGTGCAACATTATTTTCTATAACACTTCTAGGCATTCCGAATACAGTAGAACTGGCTTTATCCTGAGCAATGGTTAAATTATTATTATTGTATAATTTACTCATACCCAAAGTACCGTCATTTCCCATTCCTGTCATTATTATAGCAATAGCCCTATCTTTTACAACTTCATCAATTGTAGTAAATAAATAATCTACACAAGGAGTATAAATAAATTTTTTATCAGGATCAGGATAAAATTTTATTCTGAGCTTTCCAGTGCTATCCATATATACACCCATATTTTTATCTCCAGGTGATATATAAACTATAGAAGGAAGAATCTCATCATCTACAGCAGCCTCTTTTATTTTTATTTTGCATATATCCTGCAAACTAGAAATGAGAGATGATGAAAACTCTTTAGGTATATGCTGAGATATAAGTATCGGAATAGGAAAATCTTTAGGAATACTTGGAAGCATTATTCTAAGTGCCCTAGGACCTCCTGTTGATATTCCTATAGCAATTAAAAGAGGGGCTTTGAAATCTTTTCTAAAAGACTTACTTAAAGCCGTTGCCACTTCCTTTTGATTAAAAGGCATTATCCTTATATTCTCATCAAATTTACAGATATCGCTTTTTTTATGTTCTTTGAATGACTCTTTATTATTATAGGCATTTAATATATTAGAATTATAATCAAAATCTCTTCTAATACTAGGATCGGTTTTAGTTATTTTCAGTATACGCCCTAATATATTATCCTCAATGAAATCATTAGAAATATTTAGAGGTTTATATATTATATATAAAGCACCTAAACCCAAAGCCCTTGAATATAAATCTTTATTCTGTGCTAAAGAACTCATAATTAAGATATTTACTTTTATATCATCTTTTTTTAATAATTTTAAAAGCTCCATTGCCCCCATTAACGGCAAATCTATATTCATCACAACAAAATCAGGTTTCATTGATATTATAGATTTATATGCATCTATACCATTATTAACAATACATACAACATCTATTCTATAATGATTAGATAAAACATTATTTAACATATTACTAATCACTTTAGAATCTTCTGCTATAAGTATTTTAATATCTCCCATATATAAATTACCTTAATCAATCCTCTTTTTTCAAATTATTATTTTTTTTAATATCTTTATTATTAAAACCTTCTTCATTTTCTTCTATGATTGTACTTAAAACAGAAGAAATATTAGATGCAAAGTTATTATCTTCAAATATTCTATATTTATTAGAATCTTCTATTATATCAGACATTTCTTTTGAATAATCTATATCTTTTTTATCAGTAAATAAATCTATAGCTTTACTATCATTTTCTCCAAGTTTGCTAATCTTTCTAGGTGTAATATCTTTCTTTACAGCAATATTAGAAACATTTTTATTATTATTGTTTTTATTAGTTTCATTAACAGTAACTTTATTATTAATTTCTTTACTGTTAGTTCTATTAACAGAAGCTTTATTACTATTTTCTTTATTAGTAACTTCTTTTCTACTATTTTCTTTATTAGTAACTTTCACTTCTTTTTTATCATCATTTTTAGAAACTAATTCTTCTATATCATCCAAACTAGGTAAATTATCATTATTATCATTATGAAGATATTCATGAACTCTACTTGCTGAAGGAGCAGTAACCTCAGCATTTTTCAAATTCTTATTAAAGAAACGGTTTTTTACAATTTCTTTAATCTCAATTAATGTTTTTGTTGTAGCAAATAATATAAGTACAGAAATGGATACCAAACAAAGGTATACAAACCACTCCCCAAATCTCGTATATATTGTTAATTTACTATTTAATGCTACATTTGCAATCATATAATCAGGTTTCCAAAAAGGAAGAGTAGAAATAATTTTACCTGTACTGGATATATGACCTGTAACTCCAGAATTACCATTATGAACTATATCTCTCCTATTTTCTATAGCTCTGAATATAGACATATAAAAATGCTGTAATAAAGATTCATCACTATAAGACCAAGCATCTTCTGTAATAACCGCTAAAGTTTGAGCACCATCATAAACAAATTTTCTAACAAAATCTCCAAAAGCACTTTCAAAACATATAACCCCAGAAAATCTATATCCATTAGGATGATTAAATACAGTTAAATTTTTACCTCTATTCCATCTATTAGCCCCTGCTTTATCAAATTGGGTATACATAAAGTTTATTATATTTTTGAAAGGGAAAGTATTAAGTAAAAACTCATTATCCTGAAACGGATATGATTCTCCACCTGGAACAAGTTTTATTTTGGAATATTCTGCTATAACATTTCCTCTATCATTAATAAATTCCATACCATTATAATATTTGTACGGATTATATGCATTTTCATTAGTATCTTCTTTAATAATTGTAGTACCAAGCAAATGATATGTTTGAGTATATCTAATCATATCATAAAGTATATATGTATTATATATTCCAGGATACATAGAATTCGATGCAAGCCCATAATCAAAAGCCTCTTTATATTCGGATCTGTAAAAACCATATGAATCTAAAGTAACCGATTCAGGATACACTATTAAAGAAGGCTTGGATAAAGAAGCATTTTTTGCAAGTTTGACTATTCTTTTAACAGAGATAGTACCATTTTGAGTTACGCCATCAGGTTTTTCTTCACTTACAAACTTTTCAGGCTTTAAAAGAAATTTCTCTGCAAAACCTTGTATGCCTTTAGAGCCTTTTCTAAAAGGTTCTCCTGTATATATATTATTCCAATAAATATTAGGGTCAAAGGATTTTTGTATCAATGCTATGGCAGTTTTAGGCTGTAATGTCCTTCTAGATTCTTCTACATTTATTTTTATAGCACCATATATAATAATTAATATGAATGATGATATAAATATTAATGCTGGAATATATGTTATCTTATATTTATTTTTATCTTTCTCAGCATATAATAATAAATAATGACTGATAATAGAATTAGAAAAATAAATAAAGAAACTTATGCCAAGCACCCCCCAAATATCAGCAGATTGTATAAAAAGAGAAAAATTCCATTGAGAATATCCTACAATTCCCCAAGGAAATCCAAGATATCCCACATTACGCATATACTCCATAAATGTAAATACAAGCGGTACAGCTATAAATCTAAACTCAGGCAACTTTTTTGATAAAAATCCGCTTAACAGCATAGCTGGAAAATAAAATAGAAATACTATTAAAAACAATATTGTAAATAAAGTAAGAAAAGAAACTATGGCTTCAGTTTCTTTCAGCATAAATGAGGTTACCCACATAAGCAGATAACCAAAAAACATAAGAACAAATATAGATGATGCTATAACATAATATCTAATTTTATCTGCCTTATATATTATAATATTAAGTGGAACAAAAGCAATAAAAGACATTGGAAATAGATTAAGAGGAGGAAAAGCTAAAGAGAGAAGTATAGCACTAATAATACTTAATATAATTACACCAACTATGTATGAGTTACTTTTCGACACTTAAAAAATCCTATTATTTTTTAAACAACAATCTCTTATTCAAAGGGAAATAACAAATTATATAAAAACCTTGATAACTATATTAGAAATAGTGCTTTATTAATGACCTTCTTTTTTCTTTAAGGCTTCTTTAATTTCATTTACAAATTTCTTATCTTGGAAACCTATATGCTCCAAAAGCCAATCTTTTAGGAATTTAATAAATTTATTAGCTACGAAAGGCTGACCTTCTTCATATTTCCTAATTTGATCAACTATTTCTAGATAAAAACTTTTATGCATAGCCTTATGATTCTCAGCATCAGAATAATTAATCAAGTCCATTATTTTTTCTTCTGTTTTAAAGTGATATTGAGTATAATCTATACATTTTTTAATTGCTTTAATAAAGGCTTCATTGGTATTAGCACTGTTATCTACAGTTGCTAAATAAAGTTCATTAACAATATTAACTAATTCTTTATGCTGACTATCTATAAGTTTATGTCTTGTTTCATACAAAGGCACCCATTTGATAAATACACTAGCTTCTTGTTGTTCATTGTTATTATCCATCATTTACTCCATTAAAATTTGCTTATATTTTATATTTTATAAAAAAATAATGAAAAATCTACAATATATAAAAACACTATTACAATATATATCTACTTATATCCCTATTATCCTCAATATCTTTCATAGCATCTTTTATATTATCGGCATTAATTTTTATAAATTCACCTTTATGTTCATCTGCACTGAAAGAAATTTCCTCAAAAACTTTTTCCATAATAGTATAAAGTCTTCTAGCACCTATATTTTCTACATTAGTATTTATATTATAGGCAATATCGGCTATCGCGGATAAAGCATCTTCCTCAAATTCTATAGTTACCCCCTCAGTTTTTAAAAGTTCCTGATACTGCTTTGTTATGGCATTTTTAGGATTAACAAGTATATCTTTAAAATCTTCTTTAGATAAAGCCTTCAATTCCACCCTTATAGGAAATCTTCCCTGAAGCTCTGGAATCAAATCAGAAGGTTTATTAATATGAAAAGCTCCTGCAGCTATAAATAATATATGATCTGTTTTTATAGTACCATACCTTGTATTTACAGTAGTACCTTCTACTATAGGAAGCAAATCTCTCTGTACTCCATGACGGGCTACATCGGCACTATCTGTTTTATTACCGCTTGCTATTTTATCTATTTCATCTAAAAAAATTATACCCATATTTTCTGTAAGACTTAAAGCATCAGAAGTAATTTTATCCATATCTATAAGAGATTCAGAAGCCTCATTAATCAAATATTTTTTTGCCTCTTTAACTCTAAGACGCTTATGTTTTTTGTTTTGAGGCATAATACTTCCTACCATAGACTGAATCATATCGCTTTCTTCAAAACCCATACCAGGAATTATACCAAACATTCTATTATTTCCGCCTGATATTTTAAGCTCAACATAACTTTCATCAAAATCGCCATTAGATATACGCTTTTTTATCTGTTCTTTAGCATTTTTTTTCTTTTCGGACTCTTCTTGGGATAAATTATCATCATTCTCTTTTTTTACAGAAGGAAGTAATAATTTAGCCAATTTATCCAAAGCTATTTCTGTAGCTTCTTTTTCTACTTCTTTCATCATAGCTGATTTTAAATCGAATATTGCCACATTAACTAAATCACGCACCATACTTTCAACATCTCGTCCAACATAACCTACTTCAGTATATTTTGTAGCCTCAACCTTAATAAAAGGAGCATTAACTAATTTGGCAAGTCTTCTGGCAATTTCTGTTTTACCAACTCCAGTAGGTCCTATAAGTATTATATTTTTAGGTGCTACCTCATCTTTCAATTCTTCTGGTAAATGTCTTCTTCTATATCTATTTCTCAAAGCTATAGCAACAGAACGTTTAGCCTCTACCTGTCCGATTATATATTGATCTAGAGCTTCAACTATTTTTCTAGGTGTAAGTTCGCTTTCTAATTTCGCATCAAATGACATATTTACTCTATTACCTCCAAAGAAATATTACTGTTAGTGTATATACATATTTTAGAAGCTATTTCAAGTGATTTCCTAGCTATTTCTTTAGCTGACAAGTCGGTATTCTCACTTAAAGCCATAGCAGCAGCCTTAGCATACTGTCCGCCACTTCCTATAGCTAATATATTATTCTCACTTTCTATAACATCGCCATTACCAGAAAGTAAAAGCATTTTCTCTTTACTTGCAACTATAATAAGTGCCTGTAAATTCCTAAGCATCTTATCAGTTCTCCATTCACGGGCAAGCTCAACTGCAGCTCTAGTCAAATCGCCTGAAAACTCCTGAAGTCTTTTCTCAAATTTTTCAAATAATGTGAAAGCATCTGCTGTAGAACCCGCAAAACCTGATATTACCTTTCCACCGTATAATTTTCTTAATTTAACCGCATTCGGTTTCATTACAGTTTCACCTAATGTAACCTGTCCATCTCCTGCTATTGCTGTAATTCCGTCTTTACATACTGCACATATTGTAGTACCCTTAAACATATATTATTATCCTCTTTTTTAAAATTGAGATATTTACTATATATTGTATTATATATTTATATCTAATGCAAATTTATTAAATGATAGGCTTGAAATCTAATAAAGAATTTCAAGCCTAAATTATATAATTTATATAATTATAAAAAGCTTATTTTACCACCATTTTTTATTCAAATCAGGCTTTCTTATATATTCTGGAAGTATCAAATCTTTACTTTCAGTATTCTTATCATTATTCTCAGGTATATATTGAGAAGCACCTCTCAAATAAGTAGCTATATTTTCATAACCATTATCAGAAGCCAAATCAGCAGCAGTATATCCATCACCGTCTTTTAAAGTTTTATCTGCATTACACTTTTCTACTAAAGCCATAACGCTATCTATATTACCATAAGCAGCCGCATAATGTAAAGCTGTATCATTATTAGAATCTTTGATATTAACATCAGCATTTCCTTCATTAACCAAAGAAACTAAAGCATCAACATTATTTTCTAAAGCTGCATAATGTATAGGATACATATTCTCATTATTTTTTATATTAACACTTGATTTATCAGCATTAACTATATTTTTTATAACATCAGCAGATGCATACATTGAAGCATAATGTAAAGCTGTATTGCCATCTGTATTTTGTATTTTACTATCAGATCCATATTTCAAAAGCAAATTAACTGTAGAAGGATTATCTTTCATAGCAGCCCAATGCAAAGGAGTATCATTTCCATTATTATCTGTTTCATTTACTAATGTTTTATCTTTCTCTAATAATAATGTAATCGCATCATCATTGCCATTAGCAGCAGATACATGTATAGGCATAGATCCATCTACATCATCTCTAGCTCTAATATCGCATCCTGCATTGATTAAAGCATAAACGATATCAGCATTTCCTGTATATGCAGCAGTAATTAAAGGAGTAGCACCGCCTAAATACCAATTATTCAAAGTAGCTTTATAAGGAAGTTTAACTTCTTTATTAATATCTTTATATGTAAGAAGTATCTCTACAGAATCCAAACTATTCTTAATAACAGCTAAATGTAAAGGACTATATCCATTTTCATCTATAAAGTTAGGATTAACACCCTCTTTTACTAAAGTATTTAAAGCTATTATATCATTATTTTTAATAGCAACCAACATCTCAAGCTGTTTTACATCTAATTCTGTATTATTAGTTTGATTCTCATTATTTTCTACATAAATTTCACCGTTTTGCTCTAATTCTTCTACATTATTATCAGAAGTTTCTTCTACATTATTATTATCAGAAGTTTCTTCTGCTACTTCAGTATTCTCTTCATTATTCTTATTTTCATTATTTTCAGCAACAGCAGTATTATCTTCTCTTTCTATATTATTATTACCTGCTAAATATTTTTTAACATCATCGCGTCTTGCATAATATATAGGATTATTTCCATCTTTAGTTTTGCTCTCTTTATCCGCTCCTAAATCAACAAGTATTTGTACTGTTTGAAGAGATGAAAAAGCAGCTGCATAATGTAAAGGGGTCCAGCCGTCAGCATCTTTAGCTTCTATATCAGCACCATTTTCCATTAATAATTTCACAGTTTCAGGCTTATCCTTCATAGTAGCCCAATGTAATGGAGTATTTCCTCTATTATCTACATCATTTATTGTAGTAGGATCTTTATCGAGCAATATTTTTACAACCTCATTATTACCATTAGCAGAAGCCATATGTATAGCCATGCTACCATCAACATCATCTTTAGCTTTAATATCAGCATTATTTTCAAGTAAAGCAGTAACTATATTAGGCTCTCCTATATATGAAGCTAATATTAAAGGAGCAGCACCTCCCAAGTACCAGCCGTCTATACTAACCTTCATATCTAATTTTGAATTAATATCTATATTTTCATTTTTTAAAAGTGCATTCACAGTATTCAAATCTCTATTATAAATGGCTCTATGTAAAGGTGTATATCCCTCTTCGTCTAATACATTTATATTTATATCTATAGAATTTGATAATATATTTGATACATTATCTGCATTCTTTTCGTTAATAGCATTAAATAAAATAGTTTCATCGGCAGTTAATGCAAATACAGAATAACTAAAAGTTAATAATACAATTAAAAATTTAATATGTTTCACCTTTAATACTCCAACCTCATAAAATATGTTAATAACATAAGTATATTAGATAATAAATAAATATCAAGTACAATAAAAATTTATATTATAAAAAATTTTATAAAAAATAAAAAATTATGCTTTAATAAACAAATATCAAGCACAGTAAGAAATCAATAAAAATCTCATGCACTTGATATTTTTTGATACAATATTTATTAACAGACTTAAAAAACAATTATCATTTAGCCCTTCCAAAAGAAATGCCCAAATAAAGCTCTACAGCAAAAGAAGAAAAATTATACTTATTATATACCCAATAAGGACCCAATCTATCATTATCAAGCTCCATACCAAAATTATATATTAAATTTCCTCCTGTCTTGAAAGACCATCTGTCTGAAAAATAAAAATATCTTACAACATTTAATTTCACATAAGGCATAAAAGGAAGCTTATACATAAAAGCAATATTTTTTTGATTAAACTCTGTCATCTCACTATAATCACCCATTCCAAATGAATAATCTGCCTTATTGGCTGTACTGTATAAAGGAATAAAAATTCCGCCTCCTATACCTAGAGAAACTTTATTGTGAAAATTTAGTCTAAGCAAATATCCTAAAATAATACTATGATAATCATATATATAATAAGCCTGATCGGTATAATCATCTTTATTGCCTCTTCTCTCCCTCTTATAATAATTATATCCTGTTTCAATCATACTGCTTATACTGGTTAAAATATTATTATTAATTTCATCATTTCTGCCCAATGACAGCAATACGCCTAATGAAAGTCCTGAACCTGCTCTAAAACCATCTAAATTATCAAAAAAGTTTCCTTCTTGATAGCTGAAATCAAATGTACTGCCTGAAAAAACAGAAAAATCAAATTCAAAGGAAGAAGCAAATACTATATTTGAAAATATAAATAGTATTATTAGTATATTTTTCATAAATTATCCATTAATTATTAATTGATACTTTTATAAGTGTATCGTAATTACAATAATAATCAACTATAAATTCACAAAAAACATAATAAAAGCTTGGGCGGGCGTTAACATTTATATATATGCATTAAAAAAAATTAAAATTAAAATTTCAAAATCTAACATAATAATATAAAGGGCGGGGTATGTTATTAAAGTTTTAAAACTTATTTTCATTCCCCTCCCTATATATTTTATAATCTATTTTGAAATTTCTGTTTTTTTATTTTTTAAAACTTATACTGTAATTATAAAACCCGCCCTAGTTTTAATTAAAATTTATAATTCGTATTAACGCAGCTTCAATATATTTTAATTATAATGCAATGTTAAATAGAATTTAATTTATATTTTAAATTATTCCAACCGTGTGTGAAAGTATAAAAGGATTTAAACGATATATTTTTTTTAATCAATATTGTATTATAGAAAAAATTATCTATAATATATTTTCAGGAAATAAAAAATATAATTAAGGAAAAAATTATTATGCAGAATTTTATATATAGCAATCCAACAAAAGTAATATTTGGAAAAGATACAGAAAATACAGTTGCAAATGAAATAAAAAATTTTGGTGGTACAAAAGTATTTATAGTATATGGCTCTAAGAGTGTGAAAGAAAGCGGACTTCTTGAAAAAGTAGAAAATATAATAAAAAAAGAAAATATCGAATACAAACTATTCGGGGGAGTAAGAGCAAACCCTACACTATCACATGCCAGAGAAGGAGTAAAACAGGCATTAGATTTTCATACTGATTTTATACTTGGAATAGGAGGTGGAAGCGTTATTGATACAGCTAAAGCTATAGCAATAGGTGTTGCCAATTCAGATACTGATATATGGGATTTTTGGACTGGAGTAAAAAAGATAGAAAAAAGTATTTCTGTAGGATGCATACTCACAATAGCTGCTGCAGGAAGTGAAACTAGTACGGCTGCCGTTCTTACTAATGAAGATACTAAAGATAAAAGAGGAATTCATACAGATTTTAACCGACCTAGATTTACAATAATGAATCCTGTTCTTACTTTTAGTTTGCCTTATTATCAAGTAGCCTGCGGTATAGTTGATATGCTTATGCATACTTTTGAGAGATATTTTGCAGATAGTGAAGGATCTATAAACGGTAATAATAATCAAACAACAGATGCAATTGCAGAAGCAGTTTTAAGAACTATTTTTAAGAATGGTTTAATAGCAATGGAAGATAAAACTAATTATGATGCTATGAGCGAACTTATGTGGTGCGGAAGTTTATCACATAATACTTTAACAGGACTTGGACTTGCCTCCGATTTTGTAGTTCATAAATTCGGACATGAATTAAGTGCCAAATTTGATTGTGCCCATGGAGCAAGCCTTTCTGTAATGTGGGGATATTGGGCTAAATACTGTTTAAAAGATAGAAAAGAAAGATTTATTCAATACTCAAAAAATGTTTGGAATATAGATGATGATACTGGACTTAAAGGCATAGAAAAAACTATAGAATATTTTAAACAAATAAATATGCCTACAAACTTTACAGAATTAGGAATCAAAGTGCAAAACGAAAAGGTTTTACAAGATTTAACTAAAAGATGTATAAAAGATGGTAAAATTGAGTTTAAACATTTCAGAGCTTTGAACAGAGATGATGTTTATAATATTTTTAAAATGGCTAATGTTTAACCTAATCAATATTCATTTGAAAAATACATACATAACTATAATTTTTTATACTTGTAACTTTAATCTTATATGGTATAATTTTAATGTATATATTTTGTAATATTTATTAAGGATTTATTTGAAAATGGAAAAAATTAATATAAATAAAATAATGGAATTATTACCTCATAGATACCCTTTTTTACTTGTGGATAGAGTAGAAAGTATCGAAGAAGGAAAAATACATGCTATAAAAAATGTTACTTTCAATGAACCTCAATTCACAGGACATTTTCCAGAAAGCCCTATTATGCCGGGGGTTTTGATGATAGAAGCATTGGCTCAAACTTCTGGTATATACTGCTATACTAAAATATTAAAGCCTGAAGAACTTGATAAAAAATTTATGTTTTTTGCAAAAATAGATAATGTAAAGTTTAAAAATCCTGTTATACCAGGCGATGTTATGGATATGCATGTAACAGTTGAAGCATTCAGTAATAATCTGCTAAAAACTCATGGCGAAGTAAAAGTTGATGGTAAATTAGCATGCTCTGGAGATTTGGGGCTATTTTTAGTTGATAAAGAGGCTATGAAAATAGAAAAATAATTTCTGTTTTTTGTAATATAATAGGAAATAAAATGTCGAATAATATACATAAAACTGCTATAATTTCTAGTTCTGCTAAAATTGCAAATAATGTAGAAATTGGTCCATATGCTATTATAGAAGGCGAAGTAAATATAGGAGAAAACACTGTTATAGGTGCACATTCTGTAATAAAAGAATATACTTCTATAGGAAAAAATAATATAATACATGATCATGCTGTTATAGGAAATCTTCCTCAAGATATACATTTCGATAAAAAAACTGTAAGCTTTCTTGAAATAGGCGATGGAAATGAGATTAGAGAATTTGCTAATTTGCATAGATCATGCAAAGAAAATGGTAAAACTATAATAAAAAATAATTGCTATATAATGGCTACAGGTCATGTGGCACATGATTGTGAAATACATGATAATGTTATAATTTGCAATGGGGCATTGGTAGCAGGGCATGTAAGAGCGGAAAAAGGGGTATTCATATCAGGAAACTGCGTGGTGCATCAATTTTGTGCTATAGGTCAGTATGCTATGATAAGCGGTATGTCTGCTGTTGGAAGAGATATACTTCCATTTGCACTAACAGCTCATGCAGGAGAAGCGATTATTTATAAGTTGAATTTAGTTGGTATGAGAAGAGCTGGTTTTACATCAGAGCAAATTTCTCAGGCAGAAGAGGCTTATGATATGTGGTATAATTGGAATAAAACAAAACAAGAATTTTTAGATACATATTTAAATGATAATTCATTAAATGATATAGCTAGAAGTATTGTAGAGTTTATATCCAAAGCTAAAAGAGGAATCACTCCTAAAAAGACGGTATAATTTAAACATCTACAATTATGAGAATATTTATAGCTACAGGTGAAGTATCAGGGGACATTCAAGGTGCCTTATTAGCAAGAAAAATAAAAGAATTAAATCCAGAAATAATATTAGATGGTTTCGGTGGCATTGAAATGCAAAAAGCAAATGTGAATATACTATCTGATATGTCAACTTTATCAACTATAGGAATATTTGAAGGAGCCAATCCCAAAGTGGCTTTCAAAAATCTAGGTGCTTTCAATATATTAAAAGAGTATCTAAAAAAGAATAAAGTTGATATTATGCTTCTTGTTGATAATCAGGGAGTTAATTTGATTTTAGCAAAATATTGCAAAGCTAATAATATAAATTATATGTACTATTTTCCTCCTCATGTAGGTATATGGGGAGCTTGGAATGCTAAAAGGCTTCTTTCTGCTAAAAAAATAATTACACCTTTCCTATTTGATTATGAAGTATATAAAAAGTTCGGATGCAATGTGATGTATAGCGGACATCCTTTCGCCGATTTGGATTATGATAAAAAGATACCTCAATTAAATATGCCTAAAAAGGAATATACTGTAGGTGTATTATTTGGAAGCAGAAATCAGGAAATAAAAAAATTAGCTCCAGTATTTATAAAATCTATGAGAATGCTTAATGATATGCTGTCATCAAATATAAGATTCATTATACCTGTTGCATATCCTGAATATAAAGAATCTATTGAAAAAATATTAAATAATTATAAAAATTTATTAGACGGCGTTTCATATACATTATTATGTGGAGAAGATAAAGATTATGTTTATGCATATTCAGATGCTCTAATAATGTCAAGCGGTACTGCAAGTCTTTTGGCTGCATGCTATGGTAAGCCTATGGTAATATGCTATAAAATATCTTATATAACTTTTTTACTTGGTAAAATTTTTACAAATATAAAATATGTAGGTATGCCTAATGTACTTCTAAATGAACAAGCTGCTCCTGAACTATTACAAAATGACTGTAATCCTAATGCTATTACAAGTTATATTATTAAATATTTAACTGATAAAGAATACTATAATAAGATAAGTAGTAATTTGCTTAGAGTTAGAGAAACTTTTGGTGAAAAAAATGTACTTGAACGTATAGCAAAAGAGATTATAAACTCATGACAAATATAGAAGATATAAAAAAATATATCAAAAATCATAAAAAAGAACCTATAAAATTTAATATTACTTGGCTTGATAATAGTTCTAAACAAAAAATAAATTTCATATCAGAAGAAATATTAAAAAAATATAATATGACTAAATATAAAGATGATTGTCTATATATAATAATGGAATTGATATCTAATGCTATAAAGGCAAGATACTTACATATAATAACGATAAAAACTCTGATAGAAAGATTTCCAGAATTTTCTGAAAAAATAGAAAATGATAATTATTTTGATGATTATGATATAATGAGTGAGTATTCTAATATAATCAAAGATGAAGAAGAATCTGCGTCGAAATTAAAAGAATATATCAAATTAGAAAATAAACTTATCAAAGATATTGATAATAATATTAAAATAGATGAAAATAAATATTCAGAATTATTATTATTCGATCATAAAATCAAAAAGAAACTTGAAATAAAATTAATAATAAAATGGAATAAAAATAACATAGAATTTGAAATAGTGAATGATGCACCTCTTACTATGGTAAGCAGAACGAGGATAGATTCTAAGAGATTAACTTTTAAAGAGTATTATAAAAATAATTTGATAGAAAAATTCTTTATGGAACAGCTTGATAATACAGAAAGTGCAGGATTTGGATTAGCATTATGCGATTTAAGACTTTTTAATCAGAATTTAGAACCTCATAATCATTTAAAAATATATGGAGAAAATAATAAAACATATTCAAAATTAATACTTCCTATAAAGAAAGCATTTACTCTTGTAGTATATAATAAATATTGATTTTATTCTTAAAAATCATATAGACAAATAAATTATTTTAGCACCACTTCCGCCTAAATTTTTTGGAGCATCAGAAGAATATTTTATATAATCTTTGCCTTCTGTTGCTATATAATACTCAACTAAATTTTTTAAAACAGGTATTTTATTTGTACTGCCAAAACCTTTTCCATGTATTATTAATATTGGACTTATTTTCTTTTTTTGGCATTCATTAATAAAATGTTTAATTTCTATTAATGACCTTTCTACCGTAAATCCATGCAAATCTAATGTTTCTTTTGGAATAACATTTTTTATATTTGGTTTGAATTTAGTATTAACTTTTCCATTATGAAGAGATTTTTTAGAATGATTAGTGCAATCGAGATTTTCAATTGCACTTAAAAACATTTTTTTATCTTCTTCAGTATATGGTAATTGTTCTATTTTATTTTTTTCTTTTTTGATTATTTTTTTTTCAGATTCAATTTTTTTATCTTCTTTTTTTTTTATTTTGCAATCATCAGGACAATATCCATGATCTAAATAAAACTCAAATAATTTTTTATTTTCTTCTGAGTTTTTTTCCATTTTAGTAAAAACCTAATCAAAATTATGAGTTTAATAATCTTAAAAACTCATCATTATCTCTAGTATTTTTCATTTTAGATATAATCTTTTCAATAATTTCATACTCATCAATATTGATACCCTGCCCCTGAGCGCTTCTTATTAAATTCATTTTTACAAGCTCTTCCTCATTAAGAAGTAAATCATCTCTTCTAGTAGAAGAAGAATCAATATCAATAGCAGGGAAAATTCTTCTATTAGCAAATTTTCTCTCCAAATGAAGTTCCATATTACCAGTACCCTTAAACTCTTCATATATATAATCGTCCATTTTACTTCCAGTATCAACTAAAGCTGAAGCAATTATAGTAAGAGATCCTCCCTCTTCGATATTTCTAGCCGCTCCGAAGAATTTTTTAGGTTTATGAAGAGCATTAGAATCAACTCCTCCAGTTAATACCTTACCGCTTGCTGGAACTACCAAGTTATAAGCTCTTGAAAGTCTAGTAATAGAATCCAATATTATAACAACATCATGTTTATTTTCTACAAGTCTTTTTGCTTTCTCTAAAACCATTTCAGAAACCTGACAATGTTTTTCAGGTAATTCATCAAAAGTAGAAGCTATAACTTCAGCCTCTGGGACCTGTCTTTTCATGTCGGTAACCTCTTCAGGACGTTCATCTATAAGAAGAATAAAAAGCTTAATATCAGGATAATTTCTACAAATAGCATTAGCAATTTCCTGAAGCATCATAGTTTTACCAGCTTTAGGAGGTGCAACTATCAAACCTCTTTGTCCTTTACCTATAGGAGAAACTAAATTAATAATACGAGTAGAAATTTTATTAGGAGCAAACTCTAAATCTATACGCTCATTAGGAAAAATAGGAGTAAGTTTATCGAAATGAGGTCTTTTATATAAATTATTAGGTTCTTCTCCATTAACAGTTTCTATTCTAAGCAATGCGAAGAATTTCTCTCCAGCATTATCTTTAGGAGGTCTAACCTCTCCTGTAATAAGATCTCCTGTTCTAAGTCCGAAAAGTCTTATTTGAGCAGGCGAAATATATATATCATCAGGTCCTACTAAATAATTACTATTTTTCGAACGTAAAAAACCAAAGCCATCTTGCAAAGTTTCTAAAGTACCTTCCGCAACAATCTTACCTTCCATAGCAATTTGTGCCCTCAATATGGAATGCATAAGTTCCTGTCTTCTTATATTATTAGTATCTTTTTTTATTCCGTAACTTTCAGCAAATTCTAGAAGTTCCTCAAAAGTTAAAGCACTCAATTTACTAATATAAAGTATATCATGAGGTCTAGTGATTTTTTTAATAACTGCATTATTCTCAATTTCTTCATTAATTAATTCTTCTTTATTTTGAGTCATTTCATCATTATTAGCCTCAGAAGTACTTACAATTTGTCTTATTACTTTTTTTCTTACACTTTTAACTTTCACACCTTGAGGCGATTCTAATTTTTCATTTTCACCAAAAGCTTTAACAGCTTTTTTTGCTTGAGAAGCCATAACAATACCTCCGACAAATATCAATAATGCGAAGTTATAGCGAATATTCGCTATAACACACATAGTTAATATTTATCATAATCTGCTTATATTAGATTTATAAACTTGATTTATTTTTTAATTTTATTTATTTTCAGTTTTAATAGAAGTGCTGTCAGATTCGCAAAGCATCACCACACACATATCAGCAGCATCGCCGAATCTTTTATATGATAAAATTTTTCTTACATAACCGCCGTTTTTATCAGCGTATCTAGGAGCTATATCTTTGAAAAGTTTAGCAAGTATTACTTTATCTTTAATATATTTAGCAATGGTTCTTCTATTATGAACATTGTCAACTTTAGCTCTATATATTATTTTATCAGCTAATTGTTTTATAGCTCTACCTTTTTCTTTAGTAGTTTCTATCTTTTCATATTTAAGTAGAGAAGTAAGCATATTAGAAAGCATAGCTTTTTTATGTGCACTTGTTCTATTAAATTTTTTTACTGTTACTCTATGTCTCATTTTAATATCCTTGAAGTTTATTAACTTTTATATTATCCTCTCATACCTAGATGAGCATTATATTCTGCTAGCTTCTCTTTAATTTCTTCAATGATCATCTCATTAGCACCAATAAGTCTTAAAAGATCAGCATCAGTTTTTACTGCTACCTTATCTAAAGTTTTCAAATCAGAAGCCATTAAGAAATTAGCAGTTCTAACAGAGAATTCCACTTCTTCAATATGTTTACCTTTAAGAGAATCAAGCACAGAGTCTTTAGGCGTTTCTTCTATTTTTTCATCATCTCCATTAGCCTCTTCAGGATCCATAAAATGCTTTAAATTTTCTCTCAAAATTTTAGCAGCTTGAGATAAAGCTTTATCAGGAGCTATATTACCTTTAGTTTCTATCTCAAGAGTAAGTTTACCATAGTCTATACGCTGACCAACTCTTATAGGATCAACATTATATTTTACACTTACAATAGGAGAATAAATAGCATCTATAGCTATAGCAGTAGCATCTTCTAATAATTCAATATTCATTTCAGCAGGTACATAACTATATCCACCTTCTATTTGAATATCCATTTCAAAAGTGTATCCTTCAGCAATTGTAGCTATATAATAATCAGGATTATGCACTTCAACTTCAGTATCATCAGCAACTAAATCTCCAGCTGTAATAACACATGGACCTTCTTTTTTCATATGAATAGTTTTAGTATCAAGATGACTAGGAAGTGAAACTACAACATTTTTAAGATGCATAATCATCACTATAGTATCTTCTTTCATTCCTTCTACATTATCAAATTCATTGCTAACACCCTCTATTTTGATAGTAGTAATAGCATAACCAGGTATAGAAGATAATAGTACTCTTCTTAAAGCATTACCAACTGTTACTGCATATCCTCTCTCAAAAGGCTGAGCTATAAATTTACCATAAGTAGGAGTTAAATCCTTTTTCTCAAAAGTAACTCTATGAGGATGTCTAATAGATTCTAATATTTCTTTTAATGCCATTCTTATAATACCCCTTATAAAAGAGTTCCATTACTTAGAATAGTACTCAATGATGAGCTGTTCGTTAATAGGATACTCTATATGCTCTCTTATAGGTAAAGTTACGATTTCACCCGTTTTACTTGAAAGATCTAAACTCAACCAAGCAGGAACATATTCGCTTTTCAAACCTTCTGCTATAGTTTTTACTTCAGTTACTGCATTACCTCTTTCAGTGAAAGAAATTTTATCGCCAACTTTAACACAGTATGAAGGGATAGTCATTCTTTTACCATTAACTGATATAAATCCATGAACTATAAATTGTCTAGCCTGATTTCTGCTTTTAGCAAATCCAAGTCTATAAACAACATTATCAAAACGAAGTTCCAATAATCTAAGTAAGTTTTCACCAGATACACCAGCTACACGAATAGCTTCATGATAATAATTTCTAAATTGTTTTTCTAAAACACCGTAAATACGTTTAACTTTCTGTTTTTCTCTCATCTGAATACCATATTCTGATAACTGTTTCATTTTGCGGTTAACAGGACCTGGTACCTCTCTCTTTTTTGTTATAGCACATTTAGCGGTAAGACATCTGTCTCCTTTTAACATAAGTTTCATTTTCTCACGGCGACATAATCTACAACTAGCATCTCTATATCTTGCCATATTATTTATCTCCTATTAATACAACTTTATATTCTTCTTCTTTTTTGAGGACGGCAGCCATTATGAGGCATTGGAGTAACGTCCTTAATAAGTTTAACTTTTAATCCTGCAGCTTCAACCGCTCTTATAGAACTTTCTCTTCCCATACCAGGACCTTTAACATAAACTTCTACTTCTCTTACACCCATTTCATAAGCTTTTTTAGATGCTTTTTCACTAGCAACCTGAGCAGCAAAAGGCGTACTTTTTTTACTACTCTTATACTCACCATCTAAACCTGCACTAGCCCATGATAAAGTGTTTCCATTTCTATCTGTTATAGTAACTATTGTATTATTAAAACTAGCTTTTATATGTACTATACCAAAAGCTTCAACTTTCTTATCTTTTTTAATTTTTTTATCTTTTAAAGTTTTTTTACCTTTTTGAGTAGCCACTATTCTCCCCCATTAATTATTTTTTACCTGGTGCTTTTTTCTTACCAGCTATAGCTTTTCTAGCACCGCCGCCTCTTGCATTACGAGAATTGGTACGAGTGCGCTGACCATGTACAGGAAGCCTCTTAATATGACGCATTCCGCGATATGAGTGAATATCTTTTAAACGTTTTATATTATTATAAAGTTCTGTACGTAAATCACCTTCTACTTTAGTAGTGGCTTCTATAGCATCTCTCAAAGCAGTAATTTGTGCATCTGTTAAATCTTTAGCCTTAATAGAATAATCTATATTGGCTTTATCACAAATAACATGTGCAAGAGTACGTCCTATACCATATATATCAGTAAGGGCTATTTCTATTCTTTTATTATTTCTTATCTCAACACCCATTAAGCGTGCCATATTAATTATCTCCTTAAATTAATTACTTCTGTTTTTGTTTATGTCTTGGGTTTTTCTTACATATAACTCTAACGACGCCTTTTCTTTTAACTATTTGGCAGTCATTACAACGTTTTTTTATAGAACTTTTTACTTTCATTGTAACTAATCTCCATTTAATTGATTACTTATAACGATAAATTATTCTGCCCTTTGTTAAGTCATAGGGAGACATTTCTATAGTTACTTTATCACCAGGAAGTATACGAATAAAATTCATACGCATTTTACCTGATATATGAGCCAATATCTTATGACCATTTTCTAATTCTACTCTAAAAGTAGCATTTGGAAGAGGTTCTACTACAGTACCCTCAACCTCTATAGTTTCTCTTTCAGCCATATTATTTACCTTCTCACCTTAGATTTCTTCAATATGCCGTCATAGTTATGCATTTGTAAATAGGACTCTATTTGTTTCAATAACTCAACAGCAACACTAACGCTAATCATTACAGATGTTCCTCCCATCAAATAAACAAGAGAATTATTTGTACCTCTGAAAGGTGCAAATATAGGAATCTTAGACATTAAATCTGGAAATACTGCTATAGCTGCCAAAAATATTGAACCGCCTATAGTAATTCTGCTTAATACTGTTTTAAGATATTCAGCAGTTTGAGTTCCAGGTCTGTATCCTGGAATAAATCCGCCTGATTTTTTAAGATTCTCTGCTATATCATCAGGATTAAACTGTACTGATGTATAAACATAGGCAAACATTATAACTAAAAGACAATAAAGAATTATATAAGCCCAACTACCATAAGAGAAGAACCTAAGCAAAGCATCAAGCCATCTCCATTGAACTCCTCTAGTTAAGCTAGCTACTTGAGCAGGTATTGCCATTAAAGCAGAAGCAAATATTATAGGTATAACTCCAGAAGGGTTGATTTTAAAAGGTATATGAGTAGACTGAGCACCAAATACTTTTCTACCAACCACTCTTTTAGCATACTGAACAGGAATTCTTCTTTGTCCACTTTCTTCATAAACTACACAGAATATTACTATAGCAAAAATAATAAAGAAAAGAACTATTACTAAAGAATTCAAATATTCGCTTTCCCTTTTCTGTATAACATCATAAACACCAGCAGGAATACGAGCAACAATACCAGCGAAAATTATAACAGATATACCGTTACCAAGGCCGCGTTCTGTGATTTGGTCACCCATCCACATCAAGAACATGGTACCAGCAGTAGCTGTTACAACCACTAACAATATAAATCCTATACCAGGATCCATAAATATCATAGCACCTTCATTTATACTCTGTATCCAACTAGCCATAGCTGCAGATTGTACTATACAAAGAACAAGTGTTAGATATCTAACATACTGATTTATTTTTTTACGACCAGTTTCACCTTCTTTTTGCATTCTTTCCAAAGCTGGAATAACCACACCAAGAAGCTGCATTATAATTGAAGCAGAAATATAAGGCATAATACCTAATGCCAATATAGAAAATCTAAATAAAGCACCACCTGAGAATAGATCCATTATAGTTAAAAGACCAGCACCACCTTGTGATGAGGACAAAAAGCCCAATAATGCTGTAGGATCTATACCTGGTGTCGGAATATGACTTCCTATTCTATATACTAATATAGCAATTATAGTAAAAAGAATTCTACTTCTTAACTCTGGTACTCTAAATATATTAGCAAATGATTTCAACATTATAATTTACCTTAAGATTTTTTATCTTCTTTTTTTCTAATATATTTTTTACGTTCATAAATTATAACTTTGCCACCTGATTTTTCAATCTTTTCTACAGCTTTTTTACTAGCCATATCAACTGTAATAGTAAAAGCATTTTTCACTTCACCCATAGAAAGAAGTTTTATATAATCTCTCTTAGATGATAAAAATCCTTGCTGAAGCAAAGTTTCTCTTGTAATTTCATTAGAACCAATAGAATCTAAATCACCAACATTAATAATATTTACACATTTTTTAAAAGCTGCATTAGTGAATCCACTTTTAGGAATTCTTCTATGTAAAGGCATTTGTCCACCCTCAAAACCAGATCTTCTACTATAACCACTACGTGACTGTGCCCCTTTATCACCTCTGCCTGCCGTACAGCCCCAACCAGAACCTTGTCCGCGTCCTACTCTATGACGTTTCTTGCTTGAACCTTTTGGAGCTCTCAATATTTTTGTATTTTCTTGTGCCATTTTTAAGAACCTCACTTATACTCTACTTTAAGAAGGTGTGATATTTTATTTATCATTCCATTTATCTGAGGAGTTGCTTCATGTTCTACAACTCTTTTTCTCTTTTTAAAACCCAATGCTACAACTGTATCTCTTTGAGATTTTTCATAGCCTATAGGAGATTTTACTAATGTTATTACAACTTTAGCCATTATTCTGCCCTCCCATAAATCTGGTCTATACTAATTCCTCTTTTATTAGCCATATACTCTACTGTTTTTAAAGATTTTAAACCTTCAAAAGTAGCTTTAGCCAAATTCATTGAATTGTTATTACCCAAAGATTTAGAAAGAATATTTTTTACTCCAGCCAATTCTAATACAGCACGTGCAGGACCTCCTGAAATAACTCCAGTACCTTTAGAAGCAGGTTTCATAATTATTCTGCTACTCCTAAATACACCTACTGTATTATGAGGAATAGTTTCACCTTTTAGGTTAACTTCTATCATATTCTTTTTAGCTTGCTCTATAGCCTTTCTAATAGCATCTGGTACTTCATTAGCTTTACCATAACCTAAACCAACATGACCGTTTTTATCTCCTAAAACCATCAAAGCCGCAAATCTAAAACGTCTTCCGCCTTTCATAACTTTAGCTACTCTATTTAAAGTTATAAGACGCTCTTCATACATACTTTTTTCTTCGTTATTGTTTATATCGTGTGCCAAGGTCATACTCCTTAAAATTTCAATCCTGCTTCACGAGCACTATCAGCCAAGGATTTTATTTTTCCATGATATATATAGCCGTTTCTATCAAATAAAACTTCGCTTATGTTTTTCTCTTTTGCTCTAGTAGCTAATACCTTTCCTACCTCTTTGGCTACATCTACATTCTTACCACTTTTTAAATCTTTTTCTTGAGAAGATGCCGATACTAAAGTTATACCTTTACTATCATCTATTATTTGAGCAGATACATATTTAAGACTTTTATAAACTGTAAGTCTTGGACGCTCTGAACTTCCCTCTATTTTTATACGTATACTTCTTTTTCTTCTTTCGCGTTGAGCTTTAATTTTTTCTCTTAAACTCATAAAACCCCCCTTACTTAGCAGCTTTTTTACTTTCTTTATATTTTATATACTCGCCTTCAAATCTAACACCTTTACCTTTATAAGGCTCAACAGGTCTTTTCTTTTTGATATTCATAGCAAGCTCGCCTACTTGTTCTTTATCATTACCTTCTATAATGATCTTTGTATCTTTCTCTACTGTTACTTGTACACCTTCAGGTATTTTCATTTTAACATCACTAGAGAAACCTAATTGCAATGTTATAGTATCCCCTTGAACATTAGAACGATAACCAGTACCCTCTAACTGTAATACCTTTTTATATCCAGTTGTAACGCCTTCTATCATATTAGAAACAAGTTTCCACACTAAACCTAATTGTGCAGAATATTTAGCCCTATTTTCTTTAATAGCTGTTTCATCAGTACTGTTAATCTTAGGAGGCTTAACCCAAAGAGAATTATTTTCAAGTTCAAGTATTATATAATCAAAAAACTCTCTTGTCAACTCCCCTCTTTTACCTTTTACGATTACTTTATGTCCGTCTACTTTAATTTCAACGCCCTGAGGTATCGATATAGGTTTATTTGCTAATCTACTCATTATTAATACCCTCTTAATTTATTACCATACATAGCATAGAACTTCGCCGCCAACATTTTCTTTTCTAGCTTCTTTATCTGTCATAACACCTTTACTTGTAGATATTACAGATATTCCAAATCCATTTTTTACCTGAGGTATAGTGTCTACTGAAGTATATACTCTCAAACCAGGAGTTGATACTCTTTGAATTCCTTCTATTACTGAACTTCCCTCATAATATTTTAGATCTATTTCTATGCGGAAGAAATTTTTATCTTTTACTTCTACTTTTTTGAAGTCATTAATATACCCTTCTTTCTTTAAAATTGCAAGTATATTTTCCATTTTTCTAGAAAAAGGTATAGTAACAACTTCTTTTTTTGCTCTACAACCATTTCTTATTATAGTTAAAGCATCTGCTATTGGATCATGTACGCTCATTCATATTCTCCTTAATTACCAACTAGACTTAGTTACGCCCGGTATCAAACCTTTATTTGCCAAATCTCTAAAACATATTCTGCACATCTTGTACTGTCTTATATAAGCACGAGGTCTGCCGCATATTGGGCAACGATTATATTGTCTTGTTTTATATTTTTGTTTTTTTGTAGCTTTAACTTTAAGTGCCAATCTAGCCATTATTTATTCTCCTGACTTTTAGGTGCTGCACGAAATGGCAAACCAACTCTCTCTAGTAAAGTGCGTGCCATATCGTCATTATCTGCTGTTGTTACTATTGTAATATTTAAACCTTTTACAGCATCTGTTTTATCAAAACTTATCTCTGGAAATATTGTATGCTCTTTGATTCCCAAATTATAATTACCATTACCGTCAAAACCTTTTCTAGGAATACCTTGGAAGTCTCTTACTCTAGGCAAAGCAATGAAAATTAATCTTTCAAGAAAATCATACATTCTTTCGCCTCTTAAAGTTACTCTGCATCCTATAGGCATACCTTGTCTTAATTTGAAGTTAGCTATAGATTTTTTAGCTCTTGTTATAACAGCTCTCTGACCTGCTATTTGGCTTAATTCTTCTACAGCAGAATCAACATATTTCTTATCTGTTACAGCCTGAGTTACTCCCATATTGATGATGATTTTCTCTATTTTAGGTATAGCCATAGTAGAGCCTAAATTCATATCTTTTAAAAGAGACTGTTTAATTTCTTTTTCATACCTATCTTTCAATACTGACATAATTTATTTTCTCCTACTTACTTGTCAAGAACTTCGCCTGATTTTTTGGCATATCTTTTTAATTTTCCATCTACTTCTTTTCTTCCAACTCTAGTAGTCTTTCCTGCTTTATTTACGACCATTACATTGGATATATGTATTGAAGCTTCTTTCTCAACTATACCGCCCTTTTGATTTTCCTGACTTTTAGGCATAGTCTTTTTTACCATATTAATATTCTTTACTAAAACTCTGCCTCTTGACCTATCTATAGACAATACTTCGCCGCGTTCTCCGCTCTGCTCTCCAGATATTACCTCAACAGTATCGCCTTTTTTTACTTTGTATTTTGTCTTACTTAAATCTTGTTTCTTTATCATAATTATATTACCTCTGGTGCAAGTGATACTATCTTCATAAAACCTCTGTCTCTAAGTTCACGAGCTACAGGTCCGAATATACGCTTACCTCTAGGCTCTTTTTTATCATCTACTATAACAGCAGCATTCTCGTCAAAACGAATATATGAACCATCTGGACGTCTAACTTCTTTTTTTACTCTTACTATTACAGCTTTTACTACTTTACCTTTTTCTATAGAGCAAGTAGGTATTATATCTGTTACAGAACAAACGATTATATCACCTAAAGTAGCATATCTGCGTCTGCTTCCACCTAATACCTTAATACATTTTAACTTCTTTACGCCTGTGTTGTCGGCTACATTAAGAGTACTTGGTACTTGTATCATATTCTTACTCTCCTTCAACCTGTGAAGAAACTGCTGTTTCTAGAGCATGTTTTTCACGTTTTAATACGCTTTCTACATCGCGGTCCATAGAATCTTTTTCTATACGCTCTGCTTTCTTTATTATTTTTGTTAATCTGAATTTTTTATCTTTACTAAGAGGTCTACACTCTATTACTCTTACTAAATCGCCTTCATGACATTCATTTTTTTCATCATGAGCTTTATATCTTTTATTTTTACTAATAGTTTTACCATAGAGTGGGTGTTTCTGCTTACTTTCTACTTTTACAACTATAGTTTTATCCATTTTGTCAGAAACTACAATTCCCTCAAGTACTCTTTTATATTTTTTTGCTTTGCTTTCCACAGTAATACCTCACTATTTTTTTATGCCAAGTTCATGCTGACGAATAAATGTCTTAACTCTAGCTATATCTTTACGAACTTTTTTAAGTTGATGAGTTTGTCTTGCATCACCAACCACTTTTTCAAATCTATGCTCTTGATATTCTTTCTCTAATTTTAGAAGTTCACTTTTAAGCTCTTCTAAACCTAATGACTTATAATCTTTACTTTTAGCCATTATATAGCCTCCCTCTTAATGAACTTTGTTTTGATAGGAAGCTTGAAACCAGCTAATCTGAAAGCTGATTGAGCTAATTCCTCTGGAACACCCGCTATTTCAAATATAATTTTTCCAGGTTTAACTACAGCTACCCAATATTCAACATTACCTTTACCTTTACCCATTCTAGTTTCAGCAGGCTTTTTAGTATAAGGTTTATCTGGAAATACTTTTATCCACATTTTACCCACACGCTTAACATGTCTTGATATAGCAATACGTGCAGCCTCAATTTGTCTATCTGTAAGCCATACAGGTTCTAATGCCATAAGACCATAATCTCCGAAAGTCAAATTACTTCCTCTCTTAGATTTACCTTTCATTCTTCCTCTATGATGTTTACGATATTTCATTCTTGATGGTTGTAACATTATCTATCTCCTTTGGCACTGATAACTTTACCTGCATCATCTTGCTTATGTTCTTTCTTATCAAGAATTTCTCCCTTATAGATCCACACTTTTATTCCGATAATACCGAATGTAGTAAGTGCTTCTGCAGTGCCGTAATCTATATTAGCTCTTAATGTATGTAATGGTACTGAACCATTTTTGTATTGTTCTGTTCTAGCAATATCTGCACCTGCTAAACGACCAGAACACATAACTTTTATACCTTTAGCACCTTTCTTCATAGCCTGAGTTATAACACTTTTCATAGCTCTTCTAAAAGCAACACGCATCTCTAATTGACGAGCAACATTCTGAGCAGCTAAATTAGCATCTAATTCTGCATCTCTAATTTCTGTAATAGAGAAATGAACTGGTTTTTTTACCATTTTTTGAACTGTTGTTTTCACAGTTTCAACTCTCTGTCCTTTAGGACCTATTACAACACCTGCTCTTGCAGTAGAGATGAAAATATTTATTCTATCTGGGAAACGTACTATTTGTATATCAGATATAGCAGGGTCAAAAGACTCTTTTTTTCCACCTATTTTCTTTTGTTCTTCTTTTAATGTTTTATAGTAATAATTCATTATATAGCGTCTGATAGATAAATCTTCATGCAAACTATCTGCATAAGTTCTGCTATCTTCAAACCATTTACTAGACCAAGTTTTGTTAATTCCGAGTCTTAAACCTATTGGACTAACCTTTTGACCCATAGTTTATACCTCCGCTGCTTTAGGTGCTTCTTCTTTCTTAGCACTCTTAACTTTAATTTTTTTCTTTTCAGGTTTTTTATCATCACTTAATACTATAGTAATATGTGAAAGTCTTTTTAATATTGGATCAGCACTTCCTCTGCTTGCTGCACGTATTCTTTTTAAAGTTGGAGCTTTATCCACATAAGCAGCTTTTACCCATAATGTATCTGGATTGATATTTCTTGATTGGAATATAGCATTAGCTATTCCACTCTTAATAGCCTTTCTTAGAACTACTGATGACATCTGAGGCATTGTTGCCAAATTGAATATAGCATGATTAACATACTCTCCTTTAACAAAAGGAAGAAGTCTTGCTACCTTTCTGCGACCAATGCGTAAATAACGTACCTTTACTTTATAATCCATAGTCTAAATCCTTATTTCTTACCTACTTTAGCGGCACCTGCATGAGATATAAATTTTCTTGTTGGTGCAAATTCGCCTAATTTATGACCTATCATATTTTCTTGTATATAAACTGCTACAAATGTTTTTCCATTATGAACATTTATAGTGAAACCTATCATCTCTGGAATAATTGTTGAAGCACGGCTATAAGTTTTTATTTGATGCTTATTATCTCCAGCTTGTATCTTCTTAAAAAGATTCTTATCTACAAAAGGTCCTTTTTTAATAGAGCGAGACATTATTTCTTACCCCCTCTTCTCTTAATTATTAATCTGTCAGAATATTTATGCTTCTTTCTAGTCTTATATCCCTTAGTAGGTACACCTGTTGGTGAAACTGGATGTGGATTACCTTGTCCGCTCTTACCTTCACCACCACCATGAGGGTGATCTACTGGGTTCATTACAACACCTCTTACTTTTGGTCTTCTACCTTTATGTCTTGTAGTACCAGCTTTACCATCTGTAGTATTGAAATGATCTAAATTACCAATCTGACCTATAGTAGCATAACAATTTTCTAATATTCTTCTCTCTTCGCCTGAACGAAGTCTTATTACACAATAACCGCCTGATTTAGCTGTTATTTGAGCACCACCTCCTGCTGCTCTAACAAGCTGACCACCTTTACCAGGAGTTATTTCAATGTTATGTATTATAGTACCTAATGGAATTTTTTTCAATGGTAAACTGCATCCAATTTTAACTTTTGCATTCTCTCCGCTTACTACTCTATCTCCTACATTAAGTCCCAATGGCCATATTATGTATCTTTTCTCGCCATCTGTATAGTGAAGTAATGCTATACGAGCAGTTCTGTTAGGATCATACTCTATAGAAACTACTTTAGCCTCTATATCATGTTTATCTCTTCTAAAATCTACAAATCTAAATAATTTTTTATGTCCGCCTCCGCGACGACGCATAGTTATACGACCATTTGTACTGCGTCCGCTTATACGTTTTTTTCCGCATACTAATGATTTACAAGGCTCATTTGTTGTAATATCCGAAAAATCAACTACTGTACGATAACGCAAACTTGGTGTTGTCGGTTTAAATTTCTTAATAGCCATCGGTATCCCTCATTATTTTACTATATCTATTGTCTCTTTGCCGTCAAGAACTATTATCGCTTTCTTATAACTGCGTGTATATCCGCGTCTGCTCATTCTGCGATTTTTCTTTTTAGGCTTTACATTTATTATCTTACAATCTAGCGGATGTACATTAAATATTTTTGCAACCGCTTTCATCAATTCCCGCTTATTAGCGTCCTGTCTTACTTTAAATACATAATAACGCTTCTCTGTTCCTTTAGGCTCAGTTCTAAGCATATTACTTTTTTCTGTAAGTATAGGCTCAATCAAAAGTGAATACATGCTCATATTTTTAACCCTTAATTCTAGCATTTAATTTAGATAAAGCTGTTTTAGTAAAATACACCTCATCAGCATAAAACAAAGGATGTATAGACATACTGTCTGCATTTACAAGCTTTAAATCTTTGATGTTTCTTAAAGATAATAATAACTTATTATAATTATCTCCTAAAGATTCATCTTTACCTACCACAAATGCCACCTTTCTTGTATTTGGTTCTTTAACCTTACTTATAAAACTAGCCATTCTTTTTGTTTTTGGGGCATCAAAAGTAAAATCCTCAAAAACTTTAAGAACATTGCTTGCATATTTTAAAGATAAAACAGACAATAGAGCCTTACGTTTCATTTTCTTTGGCAATCTATAGCTATAATCTCTAGGCTTTGGAGTATGTGTTTTACCACCGCCTACCCAAATTGGGGATCTAGTAGAACCTGCTCTTGCTCTTCCTGTACCTTTTTGTCTCCAAGGCTTTTTACCGCCTCCTGAAACTTCTGCTCTTGTTTTAGTAGAGTGAGTTCCCTGACGTCTATTAGCTAATTCATTTTTGATTGCTTCGTAAAGTAGATTATTGTTAACTTCTGATTTAAATATCTCATCAACAATCTCTAAATTGCCTACGCTATCTCCATTTTCATTTAGTATTACTACTTCCATTTTATCATCCTGTTATTATTTCACTCTAATTAATTCATTGAGTTTTTCTTCTTATTACGTTTCTTTACTGCTGATGTTAATTTAATTATACTGTTTATAGCACCAGGTATAGAACCTTTAATCATAATTAAATTATCATCTGGTCTTATTTCAACTACTTTCAAGTTTTGTATAGTAGTTAAAGCATTACCCATATGTCCAGGCATACCTTTACCTTTCCATACTCTTGCAGGGTAACTGTTACATCCTATAGAACCTGCTCTTCTTCTGAAGTTAGAACCATGGCTCATAGGACCGCCGTCATAATTATGTCTTTTCATTACTCCAGCAAAACCTCTACCTTTACTCAAAGAACTAACATCTATAAAATCGCCTGCTTGAAATATATCTGCTTTAAGTTCCTGACCTACAGTATAAGAACTAGCATCGTCCATTCTGAACTCTTTTAAATATTTCTTAGGCTCTAAATTTGCTTTTTTAAACTGACCTATTTGAGGCTTCTTTAAATGCTTTTCTTTTACGGCACCATAACCTAATTGAATAGCACTGTAGCCATCTTTCTCATTATCTCTTATCTGCATAACTGTGCATGGTCCAGCCTCTACAACTGTTACTGCTATAGCATTACCAGTTTCATCGAAAACTGTTGTCATACCCAATTTTTTGCCAATTATTCCTACCATCGGCGAATCCTCTATAATGATTTTACTTACTACTTTTCTATTGTTTCAAACTATTACAGATAAAACGTAGTAAAGCTTTATCTTTAATATTTCAATTAAACGCTTATTTAAGCTGAACATCAACCCCAGCTGGAAGCGCTAATTTCTTAAGAGACTCTGTTGTCTGAGGTGTTACATCAAAGATATCTATTAATCTTTTATATATACGCATCTCAAATTGTTCTCTTGACTTAATGTTTACATGCGGACTTCTTATTACTGTTACCTTACGAATACTTGTAGGTAATGGTATAGGTCCTGATACTCTAGCACCTGTTTTCTTTACACTGGCTACTATAGACTGAGCTGATTGATCAACAAGCTCAATATCAAAGGCTTTTAGTTTAACTCGTATTTTCTGTTCTTTCATAGCTTGAATTACTCGCTTTTTCTTAATTTATTAAAGGGTATATCTTTAATTGGAAAGGTATACCCTTTTATTTCTTACTTAATTATTCTAATATTTTTGTTACAACACCGTTACCTACTGTTTTACCACCTTCACGAATAGCGAATCTTTGTTTTTCTTCCATAGCGATTGGAGTGATAAGCTCAATAGTTAAGTTAGCATTGTCGCCAGGCATAATCATCTGTGCACCTTCTGCTAAATTGATTACTCCTGTTACATCTGTTGTTCTGAAGTACATTTGTGGTCTGTAACCAGTTACGAAACCACTATGTCTTCCGCCTTCTTCTTTCTTTAAGATATAAACTTCTGCTTCAAATTTTTTATGAGGTGTGATAGTACCTGGTTTAGCTAATACTTGTCCTCTTTCTACTGCTTTACGTTCAATACCTCTTAAAAGACATCCTACATTATAACCAGCCATACCAACAACTTCTTTCTTGAACATTTCTACACCAGTACAAGTTGTTTTTTGAGTATCTCTAATACCAACGATTTCAACTTCATTACCTTTCTCGATTTTACCTCTTTCAATTCTTCCAGTAACAACTGTACCTCTCCCAGGAATTGAGTATACATCTTCGATTGACATTAAGAAGTCTTTATCTACTTCACGAACTGGATCTGGAATATATGTATCTAATGCATTTAAAAGATCTAATATACATTTACAATCAGGATCAGTTCTAGGATCTTTTCCTGCTTCAATAGCTTGAATAGCTTTGATTGCAGAACCTCTAATAATAGGAGTTTTAGAACCATCGAAACCATAGTGATCTAATACATCTATTACTTCTGCTTCTACTATTTCAGCCATTTCTGGGTCATCTAATTTATCACATTTATTTAAGAATACAACGATATAATTTACACCTACCTGTCTAGAAAGAAGTACGTGCTCTTTTGTTTGAGGCATTACACCGTCTTCTGCTGATACTACAAGAATAGCACCGTCCATCTGAGCAGCACCAGTAATCATGTTTTTAATGTAGTCAGCGTGACCTGGACAGTCTACGTGAGCATAGTGTCTGTTATCAGATTCATATTCAACATGTGAAGTTGCAATTGTCAAAATTTTTGTTGGGTCTCTTCTTCCCTGACTTTCAGAAGCTTTTGCTACTGAGTCATAAGCTACTCTCTGTACTGTTTCTGGGAACATTGCAGATGATACTGCTGTTATTGATGATGTTAATGTTGTTTTACCATGGTCAACGTGTCCAATAGTACCAACGTTTACGTGTGTCTTTTTACCTTCGTAAGTTCCTTTAGCCATTTTAATCCTCCAATTATTTATACTTTAGGAATTTATTTTTATATTTAATTTGTAACATTTTTAGTTACTCACTTGCTATTACCCATTCTAGCACCTATTATCTCTTCTGCCACATTTTTAGGTACTTCTTCATAATGTGAGAACTGCATTGTATAGCTAGCTCTACCTTGAGATACATTTCTAATACTTGTTGTATATCCGAACATCTCAGCAAGAGGTACTGTAGCATTGATAGATTTATAACCAGACTTATCTGTAAATCCGTGAACCTGCCCTCTTCTTGAAGCTAAATCTCCTATTATATCACCCATATAATCTTCAGGAGTTACAACCTCTACTGTCATCATAGGTTCTAAAAGATAAGGATCTGCTTTTTTACATCCATCTTTAAATCCCATTGAAGCAGCAATTTTGAATGCCATTTCTGATGAATCTACTGGGTGGAATGATCCATCAAATGCTGATACTATAACATCAAGCATAGGATAGTTAGCAAGAACACCTGTATTCATAGACTCTACACAGCCTTTTTCTACAGCTGGTATATATTCTCTTGGAACTGCCCCTCCAACGATTTCATTATTAAATTTAAATCCAGCATTAGGTTCATTTGGTCCTATTCTCAACCATACATCTCCATACTGACCTTTACCACCTGACTGACGAACGAATTTACCTTGAACTTCAACTGTTTTCTTAATACCTTCTCTATAAGATACTTGAGGGCGTCCTACATTTGCCTCAACCTTATATTCCCTTTTCATTCTGTCACAGATGATTTCTAAGTGAAGTTCACCCATACCAGCAATGATTGTCTGACCTGTTTCCTCATCGAAGCTAACTCTAAATGTTGGATCTTCCTCTGCAAGTCTTGATAAAGCTACTGACATTTTATCTCTGTCGCCTTTTGTTTTAGGCTCTATAGCAACATTTATTACAGGCTCTGGAAAATTAATTGCTTCTAGTATTATAGGAGCATTCTCAGGACATAATGTATCACCTGTTGTAGTATCTTTAAGTCCTACAGCTGCCGCTATATCTCCAGAGTATACTTGATCAATTTCTTCTCTCTTATTGGCATGCATTTGAAGTATTCTTCCGATACGCTCTCTTTTTCCTTTTGTAGCATTGTATACATAAGAACCAGATTCTAATATACCTGAATAAACTCTTAAAAACGCTATCTTTCCAACATGAGGATCAGTCATTATTTTAAATGCTAATGCACTGAATTTCTCATCATCAGCTATTTTTCTTTTTATAACATTACCATCTAAATCAGTACCTTCTACTTCAGGCTTATCTATAGGAGATGGTAAATAATCAACTATTCCATTTATTAATACTTGAATACCTTTATTTTTGAATGCTGTACCGCAGAACATCGGGAAGAAATCTGCTGTTAATGTAGCTGTTCTTATAAGTCTTTTTATAGTAGCAACATCTATTTCCTCGCCTTCAAAAAACTTATTCATAGCATCATCGTCATACTCAACAATTGCTTCTAATAAAGAATTTCTATATTCTTCTGCTTTCTCTTTTAATTCAGGTCTGATTTCTCTCTCTTCTATTTTCATACCGTCTTCAGAAACCCAAATTATTTCTTTCATGTTTACTAAATCAACAACACCTTCGAAACCACTTTCTGCACCTATAGGTATAACAACTGGGTGACTATTAGCCTTTAATCTATCTCTAGTCTGTTCTAAAACAGCATAGAAATTAGCACCTATTCTGTCCATTTTATTAACAAAAATAGCTCTAGGAATTTTATAATTACTAGCCTGTCTCCATACTGTTTCACTTTGAGGCTGAACACCTCCAACTGAACAGAAAACTCCTACTGCACTATCTAATACCCTTAAAGATCTTTCTACCTCTGCAGTAAAATCAACGTGTCCAGGAGTATCTATCAAATTAATTCTATTTCCATCCCAAAAACAAGTAGTTGCAGCTGAAGTAATAGTAATACCTCTTTCCCTCTCCTGTTCCATCCAGTCCATCTCTGCTGCACCTTCATGAACCTCACCTAATCTATGAGTTTTACCTGTAAAGAATAATATACGCTCACTTAAAGTAGTTTTACCAGCATCGATGTGAGCCATAATACCAATATTACGTGTATTTTCTAATGAAATTTGACGTGCCACTTAAAATCTCTCCTTAAATATTACCACCTAAAGTGTGCAAATGCTTTGTTACCTTCAGCCATTCTATGAACTGTATCTCTCTTAGCAACAGCCTGACCTTTTCCATCTATAGCGTCCACTATTTCATTTGATAAACGTTCTATCATACTTCTTCCGCCTCTTTTTCTTGAAGCATCTATAAGCCATGTAAATGCTAAAGAATTCTGTCTGTCTGGTCTTACATCAACAGGAACCTGATATGTAGAACCTCCAACTCTTCTTGATTTTACTTCTACACGAGGCTTGATATTCCCTATTGCTTCATCAAAAGCCTCTAATCCATCTTTACCTGTTTTTTCTTTAACTAAATCCATAGCCTTATAAAATATATTTTCAGCCTTACTCTTTTTACCATCATACATTAGCTTGTTTATAAACTTACTAATAACAACACTTCCGTAAATAGGATCAGCATCTATTTTTCTAGTTTGTGCTCTTCTTCTTCTAGCCATATTAATTCACTCCATTAAGCCTTTGGTTTCTTAGTACCATACTTACTTCTAGCTTTCATTCTCTTTTCTACACCTGTAGCTTCACGACTTCCGCGAACTATGTGATAACGACAACCTGGCAAGTCTTTAACACGACCACCTCTTATAAGCACACGGTTATGCTCTTGCAATGTATGGTCTATACCAGGAATATAAGCTGTTACTTCCATGCCATTTGTTACTCTTACACGGGCAATTTTACGCATAGCTGAGTTAGGTTTTTTAGGTGTAGTTGTTGTTACACGAGTACATACCCCTTCTCTTTGCGGACATTTCATTAATGCAGGCGATTTTGTTTTATTTATTATACGCTTGCGACCTTTTCTTACTAATTGATTAATTGTAGGCATAAAATACAAAACCTCTAATTCTTTATTTTTTTTTACAAGCCAATACATTAAAAATGCATGACACTATTAAACATATTTTTTAATAAAACTTCAAACACGAAACAGTATTTAAAACTGAGCAATTATAGTATTAAAACTTAATCATAGTGAGAAAAACATACTATACGCTTTAATCGCTTTTATGAAAGTGAGAGCATTATAAAGCAACAAAACAAAAAAATCAATACTATCTAATACTTTTTTTACTATTTTTTATAATTTTAATTAATATTTTCTTATATTAGTTAAAATAAATACCGATATTCCTTCTTCATCTAAACAAAGATTGTAAATTATATTTAATAATAAAAAATATACAAATACAACTTATAAACAAAATTAATTCTAAATCAAATATTGCAAAAAAATCATATTTACATCATAATTACTGTTAATGATATTTTAAATTTATACGGATAATTTTATGGATAATTCTAAAGAAATAAAAGACATAATAGAAAAATTAAAATTTGATGATAAAGGACTAATACCTGCTATAGTTATAGATTATTATACAAAAGAAGTTTTAACCTTAGCATATATGAATAAAGAAAGTCTTGAAATAAGCATAAGAGAAGAAAAAACTTGTTTCTACAGCAGAAGTAGACAGGAACTATGGAGAAAAGGAGAAACATCTGGAAATTATCAGCATATACAATCTATAAAAAGCGACTGTGATAATGATGCTTTAATCGTTGAAGTGATAAAAGATGGTTATGCTTGCCATACTGGAAAAGAATCATGTTTCTTTAATGAAGTATATTCAAAAGAAAATTATAAAGATTTTTCTATTGATAAATTATATGAACTCATAAGGGGAAGAAAAATTAATCAAACAGAAGGCTCTTATACAACATATTTATTCAATAGCGGAATAGATAAGATATTAAAAAAAGTTGGAGAAGAATGTACCGAAGTTATAATAGGCGCCAAAAACGAAAGCAACAAAGAAACTATATACGAATTATCCGATTTGCTTTATCATAGTTTAGTTCTGATGGTAGAAAAAGGAATAACTATTAACGATATAAAAAACGAACTCGCTGGAAGATCCATAATAGATAAAAAAGAAAAGCAAAAAAGTATGAAATAATTAATTAAAAAATATATTATCTAAAAAACAAAGTTATGTATCACAACATTATATATCAAATTTAATTGATATTTAATGTTTTATATACATTCAAAATATCAAATATCAGATAAAAATAATTCCATTTTTTTAATGATTAATTAAAAAATCTATAAAAATTGAAATAAATTTATAATTTTTATTAAAAAAACGCAAAAAAATGCAAAAAAAATTGTATTTAAAATTGTAATTTTTACATTAATGGTATTCTGTATAAATGTTATAAAAAATAAGTTACTTTATGGATATATGCTATGAAAACACTATCTATTATTTCAATTATATTGATTCTATTTATAACTTCATGCACTAAAGATTATGGGGTAAAAATTACTAAACCTGGAGCAGATTTGATACTTTCAAAAATGCAAAGCGGAAATTGGTCTGGTGTTAATGTAAATGGAGATAAACTTACTATTGGAGGAAGCAGTCAAAACACTGGAAATTATACTTTTGATGTACCTGTATTGGGATTGGGCGGTATTTACAAAAATGATAATGGAAACGGATACATAATGACAGCTCCTACAGGAAACGGACTTTATGTAGTAGAAATAAATGAAGATGCTAAAAAAGCAGTAGATGCTATACTTGATGTTTTGGATGATGAAGGAGGAGAGGCTGTTATTGGTAATCTTTTAGATACTATTATTAATAACGGAGGAAACGGCAATATAGATTTAAATCCTGATAAAATTCTTGAAGGAACTAATTTGCCTCCTGAAAAAAGAAAAGAAATTGAAAATATATTAGCAAATTCTAATGGTGGTTTTTCTAAAGGCGAAACCATTAAATAAATATTGAGTTCTTATTATGAGAAAAGTTTTTATATTATTATCTATTTTGTTTTGTTTTAATTTTTATGCTTTTTCTAAAGGTCTTCCTCTTTCAACAGAGGTAACAGGAGATGATTATAGTTGGATAAAAGGAAGACAGATGATTAGCATAAACCTAAATCCTGGTGGTGCTATATTTTATCCATTACTATTTAATACTGCTGCTAATAATGCTGTAAATTTAACATCACTTATTGGAGTGAATTTAGGAGATATTAATAAATATTTCGATTATGCAGATGCTAAAGGTTCAGCTTGGTATATACCTTCTATAGCATATTCATTATTTGTGCATAAACAGATAGCAATAGAGGTAGGTATAGGGGTTTATTCAAGTACATATAATTTAACTATTTCGAAAGAGAATGCAGGAAAATTATTAGAAGCTTTAGGACAGCCTGATTATGGTTCTGTTATAGCAACAGATACTACTTTTAATGCTTCTTTTATGTTTATGCCATCAACTTTCGGAGTAAAATTTTACGGACCTAAAAGACAATTTTATAATGCATTTCGTTTCGGTATAGATGCATTTTTCTATACAGTTTCTACAGAAAACGGACTTACAGGTATAAAAACAGATCATACAATATATGACGCTGCCTTATATGTTTCTTATGAAATAGGATGGAATATAGAATTATTCCCTACAAAAGAATGGAAAGTAAAACCAACTATAGATATAGCATTACTTGAAATAGGATATTATGTAAGACCTTGGGCTGAAAATGTATATAATACTGTTACTGGAGGAGTTACTTCATTAACTTCAGGATTTTCGGCTTTTAATATACCTGCTTGGAATAGCTTACCTGGTTGGACAAGAAATATAGCTTTAAATGTGAGGTTTGCATTATTTCCTAGAATAGGATTTAGTTTAAGATTTTAATGGATTTGTATTATGAATATAAAGAAAATAATTATTTTTATATCTTTAATAGTTTTTATATCAAGTATTGAAGTTAATGCTCAAGATTATTTAAAACATTCTTTAGGTGTAGATTTTGGAACTACTTTATTTTCTATGGGTACAATACCTATTATAACAGATTTAGTTTTTAAGCCTAAAGAAGGTGCTAATGGAAAAGTTTATGACGGTAAATTTGGAATCAGACTATCATATAACTATACATATCTTCCAAAGCAATCCCTTGATGTAACTTTAGGATTCTATGCTTTTGATACACATCATGGAACATCAGGAAAACCTATTACTGATAATTCAGGAAATATCATAAACTCCCCAACTTTAACTAAATTCTATGATGGAAGTACAATAGCTATACCTGCTTCAATAGGAGTAAGATTTTATTTCAATAAAGATAATACAGCAAGTGGATTCTTTTTACTTCCTAAAGTAGGCATGACAACATTTATAGTAAATGGTAAAGAATTGAGAGATGATGGAAGTATAAGATATAAAACAACATCTGTTTTTGACTTTTATATATCTGGAGAAATGGGATTTAGAATAGATCTATTTGCTAAAATTGGTTCTGATTGGGAAGTACGTCCTTTTATAGATATATCTTTACTTGATTTAGGATATTCATTTACTCCGGGTATTAGAATCATACCTCTTCCAAGATTGGCTATAGGTATATTATTTTAATAATTGATAATGTTTTATAAGGTTTTTATCATGAAAAGAATTTTATTAAAAAGAATTTTATTATTAATAATAATGACTTGCTTTATGAGTTCATCTTTATTTCCAATAATTGAATCATTTTATATAGCACCAAAAATCGTATATAATTTTAATGATTCAGGTATTAATAATGATAAAGGAAAGCGTATAATAAATAATTATCTTGGAGCAGGTTTTTCTACAGGTTTTGACTTTTACAAATATCAAAGAAGTTTACCTTTAAGATTAGAATTAGAATACACTTTCAAAGATGGTATGACAGGAAATTATTATGCAGGAAATATAGTAAAGCAATCTCAGCATTCTATATTAGCTGCTGCATATTATAGCATTCATATATTTCATATCAAAAAAAGCGAATTGAGAACTATCACAGCTGAAGAAATATATAGAAGAACTCCAATAATGTCTTTGTATTTAGGTATGCTTATGGGCACCAAGATAAATGCTAATACTTATGATAGATGGTTTGAAGACAGCGGTAAAGTAAAAACTACGGTAACTATACCAAAGCCTGCATTTGCAATAGGAGGTGCTGTGGGATTTGATATATATGTTGCAAGTTTTCTTAATTTAGATATAGGCTACAGAATATTGTATGGTTTGGATAATGTACTATCGCATGAATTTGCCATAGCAGCAAGATTCCCTATACCAGATCTTAGGAAGTGATAATTATGAAAAAAATATTTTTATTATTGTTGTTATCAATAACATTATTTACTTCATGCAAAACAGGAACTTTAGTTATAGTGCCTATACCAAATATTGAAATGACTGTATATCCGCCTCAAACTAATTTAGAAAGAACAAGCAGTTATAATTTTAATATTTATACTAATAGATTAAGGATAAATAATTTTTATAATAGCAGTATTTTATTTATTAATAATACTAATAATTTATTTAAAAATAATTTTGTTTACTTAAAATAAAAGGGTTGTTATATGAAACGATTAGTAATTATATTATTATTTTTTATTGTTGCCTTTTCAAATAAAAATTTATTTTCAGCAACTTTTTCAGGTGTTTATATAGCTCCCAAAATAAACTTTAAACTTGAGGCTTTAAATAAAACTAATAGATTAGAATTAGGAAAACTTCCTTTTCGTGAAAAAAATAATTATGTAGGAGGAGGTTTTGCTGTAGGATATGATTTATTTAGAAAAACTAGATTAATACCTTTAAGATTCGATATAGAATATATGTTTCAGGGAGTAATTAATAAAAAAGAAACTTGGATGCAAAGTATAATGGGAAGTATTTATTATGATATAAATATATTTTTCTTAAAAAATAGTGAATTAGATACTGTTACTTCAAGAGTACTTTATAGCAGAACACCGCTTATGAATATTTATATAGGTTTATCTTTTGGAAATAGATTATATCAAATAGTTCATCATTATGATAATTTAGGAAAAGCACTTATTACTAGAAGTTCTTTTGCATTTGGTATAAATGCTGGTTTAACATATAATGTACTTGATTGGCTGGCTATAGATTTAGGCTATAGATATATATTAGGTTTTGGATTTTTCGATGCTCATGAGGTGCTTCTCGGAGCTAGATTTACTATAAGATAAAAATTATATTTAAGAAGTTGAATTATGAAAAACAAAATTTTTACTTTAATTTTTTTATCAGTTTCCATTATATTTTCAGTATCATGCTCTACTAATGATAAACATGTTATTGTATTAGCATTAAGCAAGCAATTACATGCAGTACTTTATAATGATAATAGTGAATCTATAAAAACTGCATCAAAAACATATACTCAAAAGAATGAAATAAAAACTATTACTAATCCTGTAAATACTAAAGTAGAAGAATATAAAAAAATAGAAACGATAGATAAAAAAGAAGAAGTCAAAATAGTGATAAATAATGATAAAAATGAAGTATTAATCACTGCTAATATTATAAGTTTTGATTTTGATTCTTATGAATTAAAAAAAGAATATGATAATGGTATAAATGAAATTTATAAATATTTGAAAGAAAATAGAGATATTAATCTTATAATAGAAGGTCATAGCGACAATAGAGGAGATTCTAATTATAATATATATTTATCAGAAAACAGAGCCAAAGCTATATATAATAAATTAATAGATAAAGGTATAGATAAAACAAGACTTAGATATATAGGATACGGCTCTACTCATTCATCTGAATATAATGTTAAAGATAGAAAATGCCAATTTGTTATAATTAATGATTCTAATGAAGAAAGTAAATATAAAAAAGAAAATGAAACAGATATTATAAAATTAAAAAATTAAAAAATTAAAAAAAATCTTATTTGTATTTATTTAAGTAATTTATCAATTTACTAATAAAAAATCATAATTTTAAAATAATTCTGGCTTAAATCATAAAAAAAATTTGTTTAACTAATGCATATAAACATTGATATAATGGAGTTTTTATATGCATACAAAAATATATTCAGAAGCTCTATATGGGATAGAAGGAATACCAATTGTAATAGAAGTTAATATATCAGAGGGACTTCCAAAATTTGATGTGGTAGGACTTCCAGATCAAGCCGTTAATGAAGCAAAAGAGAGAGTAATAGCTGCAATTAATAACAGTGATAGATTTTTTCCTCCTAAAAGAATAACTATCAATTTAGCACCAGCAGATTTAAAGAAAACAGGAAGTATGTATGATTTAGCATTTGCTTTGGGAATACTTTCTTCTAGTGCTCAAGTATTTTTTTCAGATTTTATGGAAGAAACTATTATACTTGGAGAGTTGGCATTGGACGGAAGTGTAAGGGAAGTTAAGGGTATATTTTCAATGCTTCTTAATGCAAAAGAACTAGGAATAAAAAATGCCATTATACCTTTTAATAATATAGAAGAGGCTAATATTGTTGATGGAATGAATCTTTATCCTGTAAAAACTTTAAAAGAAGCTATAAATGCCATAGAAGGGAAAAAAGCACCTATAATATCTGAAGGAAAATTTAATTTTTATAATAATGAAGATGAAACAGTAGATTTTTCAGATGTTAAAGGTCAGGAATATGCCAAAAGGGCAGCTATGATAGCGGCAGCTGGAGGACATAATTTTATAATGATAGGTTCTCCCGGATGCGGAAAAACATTGATAGCAAAGAGAATACCTACAATACTTCCTCCTCTAACTTTTGAAGAGGCATTAGAGGTTACAAAAATTTATTCTTCTTATGGACTTTTATCTAAGAATATGCCAATAGTAAAGAAGCGTCCGTTTAGAATACCGCATCATACTTCTTCTTATGTAAGTCTTGTAGGAGGTGGAAGAAATATAAAAGCTGGTGAAATTACTTTAGCACATAATGGAATTTTATTTCTTGATGAGTTTGTGGAGTTTCAAAGCTCAGCACTTCAAACTTTAAGAGAGCCTATGGAAGAGAAAACTATTACTATAAGCAGAGCAAATGGAAGCCTTTCTTTCCCTGCTAATTTCACATTAATTGCTGCTATGAATCCATGTCCTTGCGGTTATTATGGAGATGAAAAACATGCTTGCAGATGCTCGGATATTGCTAGAAGAAAGTATATAGCAAAACTTTCAGGACCTATACTAGATAGAATAGATATTTCAATAGAAGTAAGGGCTGTAGATTATGCTAAAATGACTTCAAAAGCTGACGGAGAAAGTTCAAAAGCAATGAGAAAGATAGTAATTGATGCAAGAAAAAAACAGCAAAAACGTTTCAAGGAAAATAATATAAAAATATTTTCAAATTCTTCTATGAGTATAAAAGATACTGAAAAATTTTGTATTTTAGATGATAAGGCTAAAAATCTTCTCAATTTGGCTATGGAGAAATTTTCTATGAGTGCAAGAAGTTATAATAAAATATTAAAAGTATCAAGAACAATAGCCGATTTAGAAGATAAAGATATAATAGGTATTGATCATATTACGGAAGCTTTGCAGTATAGATTTAATTTAAATTAATATTTTTTGATAAAAAATTAAAATTACTGTTGTAAATAATAGATATATATTATTAAGTATACGATTATAAATTTTTAGGAGTTATAAAATAAATGAAAGCAATCATCATTATGAATAGAATGCAAATGCCTATGTTGAATAAATAATGATAACTATTTAGTATAGTTTATTTTTTATTTTTGAACTTTCAATCCATCAAAATTATTTTGGCGTATATTGTATATTCAAGAAGATATAAAATGAAAATTTGAAACTTTAGATGCTCATACAAAACAGCAGAATTTTAACGATGCTTTTGGAAGCAGAGATTACCTGTTTACAAAACAACATCATACCTTCTTCAAACTATAAAACATAGTGCTGATACAGTAATAAATTCTCTCACAAAATGGATTTGAGAACATAGAAGTGCAATAGAAGGAATAATCACAGATTCTGGTAATTTCAATTGGCAGAGCAATAAGTTTCCATTATTTTCTAAACCAGATTCCAATTATCATGGTATTCGCTGGGCTTAAGATTTATCTGATAAATTTAAGAGTATTGCATTAAGACTTAGATGGGAGTTATTTATTGATATAGATAATTTAGATATAAAAGAAAATAATAAAAATAAAGAGAAATAAAAAATTTTAATTTACAAATGATGCAAGTATAGGTGTATTAACTATAGCATACACCATAAATGAAAATTTATAAAAAAACTTCATTGTGTTATAGACTACTCTATGGGAGGAATGCAGGCTTTGCAATGTACTGACTTATGTACTAATATAGGAAAAAGCAATTATAATAGAAAGTCCTATGGGGTATTCTCCTATGCAAATAGGCAAATAGCTTTAAATGAAATAGTAAGGCAGGTAATAACAGAAGACAATAAATGGTATGTCTAGTCATGCTTTGGCTAGAATGCTTGGACATATTACATATATGAATGAATAATTATGAAGCAGAAATTCAGAAGAAAAATAAAAAAAGCTTTGAAATATTTTACTCCTTCTTTTGAAGTAGAAAATTATCTGCATTATAAAAATGGAGAAAAATTCACAGAAAATTTGATACCAATAACTTTTTTATATCTCACTAAAGCTATGGATTTTTTGATGTTAAAGATGATATAAAAAAGATAAAGACAAGAAAGAATATAGAATTAGAAAAAGTTCTTAATGATTTTTTATAAAAAAATACTGAACAAACAAAATATATAAAAAACTTTTTATCATATTAATTTTTCATAAAAAGACTTGTTTTTTTATGATTATTAGTTAGTATATAAAAATATGTTTTAAGGTATTATCTATGAAAATAATTTTTTCACGATTTTTAATAGGAAGCTTTGTAATATTGATAGGAGCTTATATATTACTGCAATATGTTTTTCATATATATATTCCTGCTTTAGCATATACGCCTGTATTTACTATAATAGTTGCACTTTTAATAATGGCTTGGGGAATTTCTATGGTCGTAGGAACTGGATTTTATGCCTCAAAAACATTACTTGGAATATTAGTAATAGGAACAGGAATATATATACTTATAAGATATTGCTTTAATGTTAATATGCCTTTTATATTGTATACGCCTATATTTAGAATGATTATAGGTATGATAATAATATTTTTGGGGGTTTACATATTATTTGGAATGCATTATGTAAGAGAAAGCATACCTAAAAACAAAAAAACAAAATATAATGTATATTTCAAAACTAATAATATAGATTTATCCAATTTAGAAATAGATAGAAATAGAACTATAGATATCAATAGCGTTTTTTCTGATACTGTAATTTTTATAAGCGATAAAGTGCAGGTGCATATAAAAGCTGCAAGTGCTTTCGGAAGTGTTTCGCTGCCTACTGGAGATAGTGTGAGTTTTGGGGAAACTAATTTTGTTATTGGAAGTTCTGAAAATATACTTTATTTAAATGTAAGTGCGGCTTTTGCCCAAATCAGAGTTTTATACAAATAATAATATTCGGTAATAATTTATGTACATTATATCTGGAAATAAAAAAGGAAGAAAAATAATAACTCCTAAAAGGGATTTTAGACCTACTCAAAGTAAGGTAAGAGAGGCTTTTTTTAATATAGTAGATGCAAAAGATAAAGTATTTTTGGATTTATGTTCTGGAAGCGGTGCTATGGGTTTTGAGGCTCTAAGTAGAAATGCCAAACATGTTACTATGATAGAAATAGATAAAGATGCTGTAAAAACTATATTTTTAAATGCCAAAAATATATTTGAAAATGATGATACATTATACAAAATAAAAAGAATATCAGCTTTTGATTATGTTAAAAAAACTAATGATAAATTCGATATAATATATTTGGATCCTCCTTATCATTCTAAAATATATTTAGATACAATAAACTCTATAGTAAGTAAAAATATATTAAATGAAAACGGAATTTTAACTGCAGAATTTGGACTTGATTATTATAAAAAATTTTTAGAAAATGAGAACTTCAATGATATTATATGCGGTATTATGAAATATGATGTAAAAATATACGGAGAAAGTGTATTAGTAATATTTCAATATATAAATAAAGGAGATACCGAATAATTCAGCATCTCCATAAAACTCTATTTATTTTTCATAAACTTAAAGTTCTTGCCTTTTGAAGTAATGATGAAGGTGTACAACCAAATCAGCATAAAGGCTTTATGTAGAAATAGCAGTTAAAGTTATTAATAAAGATAATAATTTTTTTGTCATGGTTAATATCTTTAGTTATTATATTTTCATAAATAATCTATTGTTAATTATCTTCACAATTATAGTAGAAAATCAATTAATATTAATAAAATTTACTCTAATTTTACAATTTATTTATAAAAAACTGTAACACTTTTTATATCTTTATGATTTTTATATATATTATAGTAATTTTTTTTACTTTAATTCGAGCTAATTAAAAAAATTATTTGTGATTTTATAGAATTTTCAAGTTATAATTAATAATAGAAAATCAATAAATAAATACAAAAAATTGGTTTTTACAATCATTTTTTATAAATGGTTTATAAATTAATAAAATAATCTATCGGATATGATCAGCACTATGAAAAAAAAGATATACCTATCAATACCAATAATAGCTGTAGCATTAATAATAGCTATTTCATTTTACAGAAGCAGAGATAAATATATAACTTCTACTATTGTTATAAGCGATACTATACTTAATATAACAGCACAAATATCTGATAGGAATATGAAGAAATTAGTAGGAAGTATCACGAATGAAATAAACAGAATGGATAATATATTAAATCCCTATAATACCTCAAGCGAAATAGGAAGAATAAATAAAGAAAGTTTATCAGGAAAAACAGAGATAGAAATTTCTGAAGATATGGCTCATATATTTGAAACAGGAATAAAATATTCAAAATTAACTCCTTCATTTGATATAAGTATAAGACCATTAATAGAATTATGGGGATTTGGAATAAAAGAAAATCAAACAGTACCTTCAAAAAAGGAAATAGATAATGCTTTAGCTAATATAGATTATTCGGCTGTAAGCATAATTACAAATGATGATAATAAAAAAATATTAAAATTATCAAAACCATTAACATTTGATTTTGGTTCTTATGGTAAAGGTTATATAATAGAAAAATTAAAAAATATATTTGCTGAATATAATATCAAAAACTATCTAATAGATTATGGCGGTGATACCTATGCAAATGGAGTTAATAAGAGAGGCAAGCCATGGGTAATAGCAATAAGAAATCCTAGAAATGATGCTGACGGTTATTTGGGACTTTTAGAATCTACAAATTATACTATAGTAACAAGTGGAGATTATGAAAGATATTTTACTCAAGATGGTACTAATTATCATCATATAATAGATGCTTCTATAGGATATCCTACATACAATAGTATATCAGCAACTATAGTACATACGAATGCAGAAGAGGCAGATGCTTTATCTACAACTGCATTTTTAATGGGTACTAATTTCTTTACAAATGGGGCTTTCAAATATAAAGAGGCATATATTGTAACTACAGAAGGTGAATTATTTATAGTTACAAATGAAAATTTTTAATTGTATAAAATATTGAAAAAAAGATTATATATTACTATACTGCAAATATAGTTAAAAATATATTAACTTACGGAGGTTTTTATATGGCTTTTTTTGATTTGAATTTAGAAGATTTATACAAATATAAGGGAAGTACAGAAGAGCCTAAAGACTTTGATGAATTTTGGATTAATACTTTAAATGAAAATAATCATAAAACAGAAGTTCAATATAAGTTAATAGATACTCATTTGAAATTATTTGATGTATGGGATGTAACTTTCAAAGGATACGGCGAACATCCTATAAACGGCTGGTATATAGCACCGAAATATGCCAGAGAAAATAATCAAAAATTAACATGCATAATATGTTATCCAGGATACGGTGGCGGAAGAGATTATCCTAATAAGCATTTACTTTTTCCTTCAGCTGGATATAGTGTATTTGTTATGGAAGTAAGAGGTCAAGGTGCTGAAGGAGGAAACGGAGCTACAACTGCAGATCCTGTAGGTTCAACGCCTCATGCTGACGGTTTCCTTACTATGGGAATATTAGATAAAAAAGCTTATTACTATAAAAGGGTTTTTGTAGATGCTTTTAAATCTATAGAAGCGGTAAAAGAACATTCTCTTACTGGAAAAATTGCTGTTAATGGTACAAGTCAGGGCGGAGGAATATCTCTTGCTGTACTTGCACTTGCTGAATTAAAAAAAGAAAAAATTGAGGCTGCTATGATTGATGTGCCTTTCTTATGCGATTATAAAAGGGCATGTACAATAACTGATACTTTACCTTATAATGAAATAGCTAGATTTTGTAAAACTAATAGAATGCATGAAAAAACTGCTTTTGAAACTTTATCATATTTTGACGGAGCATTATTTGCAAAAAGAGCTAAAGTAAAAGCATTATTTTCGGTAGGGCTAATGGATATTTTATGCCCGCCTTCTACAGTATTTGCTGCTTATAATAATTATGCTGGCGAAAAAGCTATTGAAGTTTATACTTTTAATGGACATGAGGGTGGTGATAATGAGCAGAGTGATAAAAAATTGAGTTTTTTAAACTCATTAAATATATAATGCAATAATCCCTATGATTTATATTTTTTATATAACTTAATTATAAATATAGGTTGATAATTATTGCATATATGTTATTATAGTACAAGAGAGTATCTAATAATAGATTAATGGATATGGTATGAAGATTATATCTGGCAGGTTCTTATCTAAAACGGAATTAAAAAATAGAATATTAAGAGATGTAGTTATATCAATTTTGTTCTTATCTATAATTATTTTAATTTATATGCAAATTAGAAGTCCTATACCTATAAAATTTATATTTAAATCGCTTTTTCAGGATGTAAAAACTTCTGTTGTAGAAGAATATTCAAAAATATTCTACCCTACTTACTATTTTTCTATGCAAATGACGCCTATATTTGATATAGTAAATCAGGCTCCAGAAGCATATAAAATTTTAATAACAAACTTTTTCCCAAAACATCAATTTATAGAAAAAGCAGCTATGCAGGTAGGAAATAATTATATGTCTATAACCAAAGAAGAAAATGGTTATAAGGTTGTGGGGCGAATTGTAACGACTAATACAGAAGGTCAATATTCTTCAGTACCTTTTGAACAGCTCAGTATAGATTCTTTCTATATAAAAGATGGAAAACCATATATACATCTTATATACATAGCAAATGAAAATATAGCTTTTGAATATATTTCACAATTTAATGTAAATTTTAATGATATTGAATTAAAAAATATTGATAATATATATGCATATTTAGTAACAGGAAATAGTAAAATAACTTTTCCAATATCATATTCTTTTTCAAATAATAATGCACAAAATTTAGATTATGTAACTATAGCAAATATTATGACAGAAGAGTTCAAAGGAACAAATGAAGATATGATAAAAGTATTCTATAAAGACAGCAATTATTGGGGATATAAAGGCTCTTTTTCAGTTGCTGATAATAATATACAAATAGGCATTATCATACCAGAAAAAGCACTTATCAGTAAAATACAAATACCTATAATACTATTTTTGATTATATTCGTAATAGTAACTATAGTGATAATAGTTATGCTTGCTATACATTATATAAGAATGATTGAAGATTTGAAAAGAAATCATATGAATATAAAAAAGCTCATAGAAGAGGGCGAAAATACGAATGTAGAGTTCAAATCCACACTTCGTTATGATGCAAATACTGAAAAGATAAATAAGGCATTGGAAGAAGTAATTATGAAATCCATTGCCGCTTTCAGTAATACAGAAGGAGGAAGGCTTTTTATAGGTATTGCCAATGATGGGCAGATATTGGGACTTGAACATGATTATTCTACATTAAAACAGCCTAATAGAGATTTCTTTGAATTACATTTAAGGACATTAATAGAAACATATTATGGCAATGCATTTTCTGCTGAAGGCATCAGAATAGATTTTGTTACAGAAGATGAAAAAGATATTTGTATAGTATATATAAGCAGAGGAAGAGAGCCTGTATATACTAAAATAACAAATAAGCAGGGAGCCAAAGAAGAAAAATTCTATATCAGAGTGGGAAATTCTTCAAGAGAAATAGCCAATGCAAGTGAAATAATAGCATATGTAAAAAAACATTTTAAGTAAATGAAATATTTCAATATGTATGATAGATAAAAAATATTTCAAATAAAATAAAATGTTTTATAATTCTAACTTGACTATTTATAATTAAAACTATATAATAATTATTATTAATAATCAAAGGAGTGTGTAAATGTCTGTATATGATAGCATTATAATAGGCGGAGGTCCTGCTGGACTTTCAGCTATGCTCTATTTGGGAAGAGCGTTAACTAATTCTCTTCTAATAGAAAAAAAAGGAATAGGCGGTCAAATGATGAGTACTGATACCGTTGAAAATTATTTGGGTTTCCCTGAAGAGATGAGTTCTTTTGAACTTGTATCAAGAATGCAACAGCATGCTGAAAAATTTTCTAAAAATGAAATAGTTTATGATGAGGTTGTTAAAGTAGAAAATATTAAAGATGAAGTAAAGAAAATTACTACTGCTGATGGCAAAACTTATGAAACAAAAACAATAATACTTGCTATGGGCGGTTTTTCCAAAAAATTAGGTGCTAATGGAGAAGAAAATTTTTCTGGAAAAGGTGTTTCTTACTGTGCTACTTGTGATGGTGCTTTCTATAGAAACAAAACTGTTGCTGTAGTAGGAGGCGGAAACAGTGCTTTTGATGAATCTTATTTTCTTACTAGATTTGTAAATAAAATATATTTGGTACATAGAAGAAAAGAATTCAGAGCTGAACCTATCAATGTTAAGCATTTAACTGATACTGGAAAAGTGGAATATGTACTTGATTCTGTAATAGATGAAATTTGCGGAGATGGCAAAGTTAATAGCATAAAAATTAAAAATGTATTAGACGGTTCTGTGCATGATCAGCCTGTAGACGGAGTATTTGTATTCGTAGGTCAGGAGCCTGCTACACATTTCTTAAAAGACACTGGATTGGAATTAAAACCTACAGGACATATAGTTACAAATATGTCTACAATGGAAACTAATATTGAAGGTGTATTTGCCTGCGGAGATTCTATATTTAAACCTGTTCGTCAAGTTGCTAATGCTGTTGGAGAAGGTGCAGTAGCTGCTATGAGCGTAACTCATTATTTAAATAAAGCTTAATTTAATAAAATAAAAAGAGTTTAGCTTTAGATAGTTAAACTCTTTTTTGTTTAAAATACATACATATTTCATAAACTTTCTACAACTTATTAAATCTAATAAAATAATAATATAGAACTACTCAAATAAAAAATCTTTTTAAACTTATAGTAAAGATATAAATACTAATATCATATTTAAAATAAATTATATTTTTTATTATATCTATTGACAAAAATCTAATTTGGTATTATAGTACCAATATACTAAATTAGGAAAAAAAATGATACAAATATCAGAAGCTTCAGCTATAGCATTGCACTCTATGATTTATATATCAATAAAAGAATTTGCATCACTAAAAGATATAGCAGAAAGATTTGATGTATCATCTAATCATTTATCAAAAGTACTTCAAGCACTAGTAAAAGCAGGATATCTTACTTCTTCAAAAGGACCTGCTGGTGGATTTAAAATATCTGAAGGTATGGATAATACTTCTTTTTTAGAAATATATGAAGCAATAGAAGGTAAAAATTGGCAGCGAAGTTGTTTATTTCATTCTAAAGCTGATAAATACTGCTCTGACTGTATAATGGGAGATTTAGTTAATGATATAAATAGAAAATTCAAAAACTATATGGAAAGCCATACAATCAAAGATCATTATCTATTAGATAAAGATTTCAAAATAAATAAAACAGATGATAAAAAATAAAAACAAACTAATGGAGGCTCAAATGGATAATAAAATGTTTTGTTATCAATGTCAGGAAACGATGAATAATACAGGATGCTCTGTATCGGGTGTATGCGGTAAAAAACCAGAATTAGCATATTTAGAAGATTTGCTTGTTCATGTTACAAAAGGACTTTCAAATATCACTACAGCTATAAGAAAGGAAGGTGGGAAAATAGATAAAAAAGTAAATAATGATATAACATTCAATTTATTTACTACAATAACAAATGCCAATTTTGATAAGGAAGTTTTTTATAAAAGAATAGAATATACTTCAAAATTATCTAATGAATTAGCAAGTAAAGTAAAAGATAAATCATTAATATTTGAAGAATCTTTGTGGACTGCCAAAAGCAAAGAGGATATGGATGCTAAATCAAAAACTGTTGGAATATTGGAAGAGAAAGATAAGGATATAAGAAGTTTAAAAGAAACAGTTATATATGGAGTTAAGGGATTAAGTGCATATATAAGACATGCCAATATGCTGGATTATGAAAATGAAGAGGTTGATGCTTTTATACAGAGAGCTTTGAATGAAACATTAAGAAATGATATAAATGCTGATGAACTTTTAAATTTAATATTAGAAACAGGAAAAAATGGCGTTGATGGAATGGCTTTACTTGATAAGGCTAATACTTCTACTTATGGAAATCCAGAAATTACAAAAGTGAATATTGGAGTAGGTACAAATCCAGGTATATTAGTATCAGGACATGATTTAAAAGATATAGAGATATTATTAAAACAAACTGAAGGTACAGGAGTGGATATTTATACTCATTCAGAAATGCTACCTGCTCATTATTATCCAGAATTAAAAAAATATAAACATTTCATAGGAAATTATGGTGGTGCTTGGTGGGAGCAAAGAAAAGATTTTGAAAGCTTTAATGGTCCTATACTTATGACAACTAACTGTATAGTAACACCTCTTGAAAGCTATAAAAACAGAGTATATACAACAGGAGCTGCTGGTTTTGAAGGCTTGAAACATATAGAAAGTCATACAGATAAAGAAAGCGATAAAGATTTTACTCCTATAATAGAACATGCCAAAAAATGTAAAGCTCCTAAAGAAATAGAAAGTGGATTTATAGTGGGAGGTTTTGCTCATAATCAAGTATTATCACTTAAAGAAAAAATAGCAGAAGCTGTAAAATCAGGAGCAATAAAAAGATTTATCGTTATGGGCGGATGTGATGGAAGACATAAAGAGAGAAAATATTATACTGAATTTGCTGAAAAACTTCCTAAAGATACTGTTATATTAACTGCAGGATGTGCTAAATACAGATATAATAAATTGGATTTAGGAGATATCAATGGAATACCTAGAGTATTGGATGCTGGACAATGCAATGATTCTTATTCATTAGCTGTTATTGCTTTGGGACTTAAAGATTTATTTGGATTAGATGATATTAATGATTTACCTATAGTTTATAATATAGCTTGGTATGAACAGAAGGCAGTTATAGTTTTACTTTCACTTTTATATTTGGGAGTAAAAAATATTCATCTAGGACCTACAATTCCCGGATTTTTATCTGCTAATGTAGTTAATATATTAGTTTCAAAATTTGGTATTTCTGGAATAACTAACGCTGATGATGATTTAAAGAAATTTAATTTAATTGCATAATATATATAAATTAAAATAGCAGAGTTTAGCTTTAAAGTTATACTCTGTTATTTTTTATAATACTTATTATCTGTTTTCACTTCTAAATTTAGCTGGATCTGTAAATGGGCGTCTGCCTTGAAATTTGGATAAATAAACTATATTGCTTGCTATATTTATAAAACCGTTATCACCATATTTCATTATTGTTTCTTTGGCTTGCTTATCTTTCATCATTGAATATGCTAATGGAATATTATTTACAAATAAATGACATAAAATTCTTCCGAAAGCATCATAAGAACCTATAAGCATACTGACATTAGAAGAAGATGATATTTTATTTATTACATAAGCTTTAACATTAGTACCGTAATTCTGATTAAGTTCAGGAGCATCAAGCCCTATGAATCTGTAATAATTATCTTTGTATTTTATAGTATCGCCGTCTACCACTCTTATAGAATCTTTATCTAAAGTAACTAAATATTTTGACATATCTTTATTATAATTAGAATCTATTTTATAGAAATCTTTATTTGTAAATGAGAGAAAAAGTTTTGTATTATTAATATCTTTCAAAGTTAAATATTCATTGCTGTTTATATCATCAATATCCAAGACTACCCTGCAGTAATGGGTATTGAAAAATTTTAACTTATTAATAACTTTATCATCGCTTGCATAAAACATCATTTTATCTCTAAAAAATAAAGTATAAATAAAAAATCTAAAACTACTAATATATTCAGCACTCGGAAAATAAGTATTTATATATTTTTTATCTTCATCATCTTTAGTATTTAATATATAAACTCTATACCTATTTTTTATATAATCATAAATAATAGACATTTTATTATTATCTATCATGCTTATTATTGATTTTGAGTCTATAATTAAATCTTTGCTTTCTTTAAGATTAGAAGTATTTACAATAAAAATCAAAGTAAATATTATGAGTACAGTATAAATACAAATCTTTATAATCTTTTCATTTTTTTTATTAGAAGTTCGCATTTAGCTTTTATATCCTCAGAAGAAACTATCTCCGTAAGCATGCACAAACTCATAGCCTTATGCTCTATAAGTAAATCCATATTATTTAATTTTATTCCGCCTATGCATACAAAAGGAACATCTAAATTATTTGCAACATAATCTAGATAATCTATTCCTGTAGATTCATTGGCATCAGGTTTAGTATTTGTAGAAAATATTGGACCTATCCCTATATAATCTGCAGAAGTATTAATACTCTCCAAAGCCTCTTTTTCATTAGTAGTAGAAAGTCCTATAATTTTATCATATCCAACAATTTTTCTCACAGCTTCAATGGGTATATCTTTCTGCCCTATATGAACACCGTCAGCATCAACAGCCATTGCCAAATCGGCATAATCATCTATTATAAATAATGCATCATAATCTTTTGTAAGCTCTCTAATCTTTAAACATTCCTCATACTTCTCACGCATATATTTATTTGGATTATCTTTTTCTCTGTACTGTACTATTTTTATACCTGCCTCAAGCATTGATTTTACAACTTCTATATTATTTCTGCCTTTAGAAAAATCTTCCGCTGTAACGCAGTATATTGAATCTTTAAAATATTTCTCTTCTAAAGTTTTTCTTCTTACTTTTATATCTTTTGTATTCACTATATCTTTCATAATACTATTCCTAAATTTAATTGATTATATTTTAGTATAACTTTATTTTTTTTTCAAATTATAAAGTTATTCGTATGCATAGTGAAATAATTATAAATATGTATTTATTCTAATTTTAACATATTAAAGAATTATATTCATAATGCATGTATAATATTAAAAGCTTCAATAAAATTCAGTGGGATATTATCATAAAATAATTTTTTCTATCAATTTTTACAGTCGCAAAATTTGAAAAAGTTTTAATAATTGATTTTTATAAAAATTAAAATTATATAAATCAAAAAATAAAAAAATTAATACAAAATATATTTCTTGTTATTTTATAATGTTCTCTAAAACCCCACCCTTAATATATTTTGCTTTCTATTTCATTTTTATTACATTTTTCTTTTTTATTTTCTCTTTATTTTTAACCGCCCACCCAAGTTTTTTTAAAAATTTATTGCATTAATCACCGCACGCAGAACAAAGTTCTGTTAATACGAATCAATTAATAATTGTATGATAATTATATAAATAAGTTCTTTTATCGTGCGTTAATGGAATTAAATAAAAGCCTAATATGTCTTATCATACTAGGCTTTATTTTATTATTAGTTATAAAAGTATTATTTCTTTTTATTCTTTTTTGTATTTGTTTCTGGTGAAGGATTATAATCTTTTCTTGTATAAATATAAATAAGCATAACTACACCTATTATCATCATAGGAACAGAATATATAGCACCTGCTGTTATTGGTCCAACAGTCCACTCTGTAACATCTCTTATAAACTGCTCTATTAAAGTTCTAAAAAGTCCGTAAAGGAAAATCCAAACCCAAAGCCTTGTACCTGGTCTTATTTTTTTATTTTTCTCGCTTAAATAACCTATTAAGAAAGATACCAAAGCAAGAACTAATCCCTCAAGCAAAGCCTCATATAATTGCGAAGGGTGTCTAGGCTCTGTATAAGGTCTTATAGCTGGAAACATTGCTACCCATCTATCATAACCGCCTACTGCATCATATAATGGAAACTTCATCGCAAAAACAGAATCTGTAACTCTTCCGTAAAGTTCAGCATTCATAAAATTTCCTATCCTTCCGAAGAATAAACATAAACTTGCAGGAAGCGTACCGTTATCTGTGATATTATAAAAATCATATTTATATTTTTTGCTGAATACAAATAACGATATAAACATACCTATAAATCCGCCATGAAAAGACATTCCCGCAAAACCTGTAAAGGTAAATCCATTATCAATATTAATACCTAATATCTCCCAAGGGGTTAAAAAACTTTTAGGCGAATAAAAAAGAAAATACCCTATTCTAGCACCTACTATAGCACCAACAGCAGCATAAAATACCATATCATATATACCACCGTTTTTTTCATCAAGATTGAATTTTATCCAGCCTCTTTTTTTCACAAAATATAAAATTATACATGATGATACAATACCCACTATATACATAAGCCCATACCATCTTACAGCTCCAAGTATTGGTATATTAGGCGGAAACACAAAAGGAGTTAAAAATTCAGGATAAGTCATATATTTATTTTCCTTACATTAATATTTTTTACTTATATGATAAAAATTGCCTGACTATATAAAAAGCATAACAATTCATATAATTATTATTTTTTAGTATAATATAATATATTGAAATTATTAATCTATCAAGTGTTAATTTAATAGATTATTTTTTATACTCAATATATATAACAATATAAAAAATTGGTAAAATATATAATTTATGATTTTAATATAGACAAAGACATTTTAGCCTGCAAAAATAGAATATCTTCATTATTATATTCATTTAAAAATTTGTTTAATATATCTTTGCTTTCTTCAATATTGAATGCCGATAAACAAGTAAGGCATTTCCATATAAGAAGTTTATCATCTTTATATTTATTCATTAAATTAATAATATACTTAAGATTTTTTTTGTTTTGTAAAGATTCATTATGAAAAGCCATATAACCAATAGCATCTATAATTTCATAAATCTTTATTAAATCATCTGTAGCCAAAATTTCCAATAATAGATTAAATATAGTTATATCCATTTTAGCTAAAGTTCTAGCTATTATATCCCTTGGCAGCGGGTATGATTTTTTTGATGATATTTTTTTGGGCAGAGTTTTATACTGATTTTTACCAATAATACCTACATAATTTATCATCTTTGAAGCGGTATTAATATCCCCATTTTGTAATGTTTCGCATATTGCTATCTTTGTATATAAACTTTTTTCTTTAAATAACTGCAATAATAAAATATTACAAATCTCATCTCTATCTATATAATATTTCAAATTGACAGAAGCAGATGTTCTTATTATAGCATTATTATCGTTTAAATAATTAATAAGTTCTTTTAGTGGCTTATCTTTCAAAAGATTGATATCCTCTTCTAATGCCATACCCTTACTTACTAATTTATCTATATCCGATTTCAAATTATGTTTCATAACTATATAATATTAATTTTTTTAATTTTATACAACAATTAATTATAATATATTAAAGCATATTTGATATTTTTTATTTTTTTTAATCAAAAAAAAATTAAATTCGTTGAAAATTTTTAAGTATATTCTATAATCTTTCAAGAGGTATTAATTTTATGATTGAAAAAGTAAAAAATTTTTATAAAACTAAAAAAATTTTGTTTTTCATTATACTTTCTGCTTGGTTGTTATTAGTAGTAATATTTGGGGTATTAATAGGTTTTAATTCCAAGCCAGATGTTATACCATTAACACCCGAAGAAGAAAATTCTAAAGCCTTAAACTCTATGAAAGAAGATGAAGAAAAAATTTTGAAGGGTGAAATGCTTTCAACAAAAGAAAATTTAAGTTTTGAAGAATTAGATTACTCAAGAAATTTTGTAGAAAGCCGAAGAAAATAATACTAACTTTTAGGAGAAAATTATGCGTGTTTATTTATATTCTGTTATTATAGCTATGTTTACAATATTTAATGTTGTATTCGCACAAGAAACTATAACTGTTCAGCCTGATGATAAAGTGGTAACTAATACAGTTGCTGCACGTGTTAAAAACGGTCCTATAGAAGATGATTTGGTAAAAACTGTAGATTTATCTGAAAATACTCTTTTTTCAATAAAATTAAATGCTACAAATTTTGATAGATATATTCGTATAACTAGTTACTCTACTAATCTTGATTTCGTAAGATTTACAAGAGATAAAACAAATGCTTTTCTTACATTTAGAACTTTAACTGCTGGAATAGGAAAACTTGATTTCCAAGTGGATAATGAAGAAAATATCATAAGAAAATATTTCTACACTATCAATGTAACTAATAGTCAGGGAATAGCTTCTCCAGAAACTAATGCTATATTAGATCCTGATAACGAAACAAATGACATGGTAACTAATGAAATAATAACTAATGATATGATTACTAATAACATGGTAACTAATGAAGTAATAACTAATGATATGATTACTAATGATATGGTAACTAATGATGTTATGCCTTCTACAAATGAAACTGTAACTAATAATACAGCTACAACAAATACAAATGAAACTATTAAAACTAATCAGGCTTCAACTAATGCTCAAAGTTCAATAATAAAAGAAAATACAAAACCTAAAAAAGTTATTGAAAATAATCCTGTAACTATAGCATTATTTAATTCAGCAGAAGAATTAAAAAATATAAAAGATTATAATAATGCAATTAATGCTTACAGCAATCTTATAAGTGAATATCCAGATTCAAAATATTCTGTTTACAGCTATTTTAGAATAGGGGATATTTATAATCAAAAGAAAGATTATAATAATGCCTATAATATGTATAATGAAGTTTCAAAATTAAAAAATGCTAATAATAATGAAAAGGCAGCTGCTATTTATTCTATGGGCGTAATGAAAAAATATGAAAATAAGCATGATGAGGCTATTGCATATTTTAATGATGTTATGAATAAATATTCTCAAACTACTGTATATGGAAATGCTGCTTATGAAGTTGCTGACAGTTTAAAGAAAACTGGAAGAATATCTGATGCTCTTCCTATATTAGAAAAATCATTAGAAAAAAATGATAATTTCTCTAAAAGAGGAGATTCAATATTACTTTTAGCTGAAATATATGAAAAAGGTGATAATAACACTAGAGATTTTGAAAAAGCTTACAAAACTTACAATAAATATTTAGCTGAATACCCTACTTCTTCTAAAGCTAAATATGCTAATGATAGAAAAAATTTCTTATCTCGTAATGCTGTTAATATAAAATAAAAACCAAATAGAAATATAAAGCCCTTTAGAAATAATATTTTCTAAAGGGCTTTTTTATATCTAATTAAAGATACAATTGCAATAAAATTCTAATCGCATTTCTAGTTTTATCGATAATTAAAATGATATATAAATTCTGGAGTGAAAAAAGTGCCAAGATACGAGCAGCTAAAATCAAAATCTAAAAGTATATCGTATACTAGACAAATTAAAAATGAAAGTAAAGAAATAAATTTAAAAAAACCAATTATAATTTCAATAGCATTTATAATAATAACATCTGTTATATTCACCGTAGTAAAAAAATATTCTCCTATGGCTGATATAGCTATAAAAGACTTCTTTTCTATAAATCATAAAGAAGCATTAGTACTTGAAAGCGATGGTATAAGTGAAGATCAAGATAAAATGAGCTTTTTAAATGATATACCATTATTCAATTTCTTTATAAAAGCTGATACAAATAAAACTTTATCCGTAATGACATATGAAACTAATTCAAAAATAGAAGCTACTTTAGATATGACTGCTGATAATGAAAACACAAGCGGTCAAATAATAACAAGAGAATCCCTATTACCTTTTTTCAATAATAGCGGAAGAAGCAATTCTATAATATATGACAGTGGCTATATTGACTATGGAAATAATCATGAATCTGTACTATTTTCAAATGAAATAACAGAACAGGAAAATGTAAATACAAATGATAATACACAAATACAAACAGAAAATAATTTAGAAAATGAAAAAACATATAATTATCTTGAACAAATGATATTAGAAAATAGAAATAATAATACTAAAAATGAAATTTCAAATTTAGATGTAAAAACTAATACACAGCCGAAACAAGGAATGTTTGATAATATTTTAAAACCAAAAGAAAATAATAGAAGAGTAACTAGTACTATGAAGCCAGCATCAACTGCTACTTTCAGTAAAAAACCTCCTGCTAGTTATATTAATGAAACACAAAAAAATAATGCTGATGAAAATTATGAAAAAAATACTCAAAATAATAATACACCAATAACTACAGTAAAAGAAAATAATAATATAGTGGAAGAAAAAAGTATAATAAAAGAAAATAACAATGTAGTAAATAATAATATAGTAAGAAATAATAATGATGATAAATCAAGTAAAAAAGAAATATTTCAAAGCTCTATTTATACTATAACAAACTCATTCGATAAACCAAATATAGATTATAATAGAGTAATCAATGATATGGTTAATCCTAATAATAATATAAAAAGAGATAATAATACATCAGAAGAAAAAAAATCTGATATCATAAAAGATAATAATGCAATAAAAGATAATAATGCAATAAAAGAAAATAATATTATAAAAGATAACATAACAAAAAATAAAGAAATCATTAAAAAAGCACAAAATGATATAAATAATTATAATATAAAAAAGGCTAATAATAATATAAGCAGAGATTTAAAAGAGAGAAAATTAAAAGAAAATAATAATGAAGGTATATATTTAGTTGAATATGATGAGAATACAGGATCTATTACTTTAATATTTAGAGAAAGAAAATTTACTAATAAATTGTCTGTAGAAGAAGCTATAAATGAATTATTGATAGGGGCAACTGATGATGAAAATAATAGAAATATCATAAGCTGCATACCTAGAGATACTGAACTTCTTGATATATTTATAGAAAATAATACAGTATATTTAAATTTCAATGAAAACTTTGAATTTAATCCTCTTGGAAATGAAGGTACAATGGTTCAGATTTACCAATTCGTATATACAGCCACACAATTTGAAGGAATAGATAATGTTATATTTCTCATAAACGGAAAATTAAATGAAACAATAGGTGCTGAAGGTGCTATAGAAAATATGCCTTTTACGAGGTTTGAATAATTATGATTATTTATGTATAATACTTTAAAAAAATAGGAAATTAATATGTTAAAATCTGTAAATGTGCAAGAAGCTACTAATCTGATAAAATCTAATGATGATATACAATTATTAGATATAAGAAGTATGATGGAAGTAAATATGACTGGAGCTATAGAAGGAAGTATATTAATTGATTTAAATGAGCCAAATTCTGAAAAATTAGTTCATAGTCTTGATAAAAATAAGAGATATTTGCTGTATTGTGTTACTGGAACTAGGTCTGGAGCATTAGCCACATATATGGAAAAGCATGGATTCAATGAACTTTATAATTTAGATTATGCAGGGCATAGTCAATTAGCAATGGCTTTGAAAAATAATTGAAATTTAAATTAATAAAGAAATTAGTATTCAGTAGAAACTAAATACTAATTTCTTTATTATTATGCTCTATTTAATAATCGAAAAAATATATTTAAAATATAATTTTTTTATAAAAATTATTCAATATAACAATAAAAAAATCTTCTTATCTCCAAAGTATCAACAATAACATCTTTAAGTCTAGGGTTTTGCATTGAAGGAGCTGTATAATGATAAAGAGGAATAAATGCCATATCCTCCCCTATAAGCATATCTTCAGCCTTATGCATATTATACATTCTAATTTCATTATCAATAGTATTTTTAGCCTCTAATATAAGTTTGTCATACTTTATATTGCTATATCCTACCCTATTTCCAGAACTGCTACTTACAAAAAGATCAGCAAAAGTCATAGGATCAAGATAATCTCCTATCCAATCAGCCCTGCAAATAACATACTGTCTAGTTTGTCTATTCTTTTGAAATACAGACCATTCTTCTTGAGTGATAGTTATATCTATATTAAGATTATCCTTCCACATCTGCTGAACCGCCTCTGCTATAGTTAATCCAGCCCCTGGATTAGTTTTGAAATCTAATACAGGAAAATTGTTTCCATTTGGATATCCAGCATCTGATAATAGTTTTTTAGCCTCTTCAATATTTGATTGATAATCTTCTTTTTTGACACTATAGTATCCCCCTCCATTCTCTCTGAAATCGCCTTCTATATCTTTAAGTCCATAAGGTATAAATGCAGCCGCTGGAACTTCTCCGCCTTTGGTAATATTCTCTACTATGTAATTTCTGTCTATAGCAAGTGATAAAGCTCTTCTTATTCTTTTATCTTTTAAAACTCTATTTGTATTATTCAAAGCATAATAAGCAGTTCCTAATGAAGGTTTTATAACTAAATATCCTTCATTTCTTATCAAATCAATATTGGCAGTTGGTATCTTTGATGAATACAATATAGAACCTTCCTTCATAGCAGCATAAGCGGTGGATACTTCTGAAAACATTATGAAATCTATTTTTTTAGCTACCATATTATCTTTATTCCAATAATTGGTATTAAGCTCTAAAGATATTATTTCATCAACTCTTCTATTAACCATTTTATAAGGTCCGTTTCCTATATATGTATTTGGCGAAGAAGTCCAATCATCATTTTCTGCAAATTCCTTTCTCAAAGGTGAAAATATAGGTATTGATGCCAATTCCAAAAAGTATGCTGTAGGGCTTTCAAAATTTATAATTAAAGTTTTATCATCTATCGCTTTAATGCCAAGTTCTTCTGTAGGAAGTTTTCCTTCAAGTATTTTTTTGGCATTCTTTATAGGAGTAATTAAAAAACTATATGATGATGCAGTTTTAGGATCTGCAAGCCTTCTAAAAGAATATACGAACTCATCGGCTATTAAATCCTTACCGTCAGACCATTTTGCATTATCTCTAATATAAAAAGTCATGCTAAGTCCGTCTTCAGATATATCCCATCTCTCAGCAGCACCTCCTACTATATTATTATCTTTATCCCTAGTTGTAAGACCTTCAAATACATGCACAGCATAAATTATACTGTCAACTGCAGATAAAAATGAAGGATCTATACTTTGAGGCTCTGCTCCTATACTTACTCTTATACTTTCATTATTATTCTTCCCCATACAAGATAACAAAATAATTGAAATTAATAATAAATAGATGATTTTTTTCATAAAGCATATCCAATATTTTTTGTATTATTATGTTAATATGTTATTTATACCCTAATATCAATATTTGTCAATAAAAAAATGATTTTAAATCAAATTATATAAATACATATTAAAAACTTTGTTTGATGGTAAAATTAATGGAAGTATTGGAATTAATAAAATAAAAAACAAGGAATCATTATTAACCCCTTGTCTTTTAATAAATTATATAATTATTCTAAATAGCAATAATTAAATTTATGTTTCCCCAAAGCATCATAATTAGGAGTAGATAACATTCAAGATATTAAAACTAAGATCCATAGTTCTAGATTCTGCTCCCATATTAACAGCTATAGAATCATTATTTTTACGGCATGACAGTAAAAATGCAAACATAATAGTTAATAAAATGCTAATTATCTTTTTTATGTTTATGGGAAATACCCTTTTAAATATATTCTAATCATTCATATATGAATAGTTAAATTTATGTCTTCCTAAAGGATTCAATACCACACCTTGAAGTTTAGGATTTTTCATAAATAAATCAGCCCTATAATATAGAGGAATAATAGGCATCTCTTCCATAAGTATATTTTCTGCCTTTGCCATAGCCTGCATTCTTATTTTATTATCAGCAGATTGTTTGGCAATAAGTAAATTATCATCATACTCTTTATTATTAAAACCTGAATGATTTATTCCGCCGTAGCTTATCATAACATCAAGCATAGTCATAGGATCATTATAATCTCCAGTCCACCCCATTCTAGCCATTTGATAATCTTTTTCTGTTAATGACTGTAAAGTAATAGGAAACTCCTCCTGTACCAAAGAAACATTAACATTCAAATTCTCTTTCCACATTTGCTGTAAAGCCTCTCCAACTAATACATAAATGCCAGGAGAAACTTTAAGCTCTATCACAGGATAATTCTGTCCATTAGGATATCCAGCCTCAGCCATAAGCTCTTTTGCCTTTTTCACATTATTTTCATAATCATTAATATCTATATACTCTTTATTTTCTTTTCTAAATGTACTTTTCAATCCTCTAACTTCTGTAGGTACAAATGCTCCTGCAGGAATCTGTCCTCCTTTAGTAACATTCTCAACTAAATAATTTCTATCTATAGCAAGTGCCAATGCCTGTCTTACTCTCTTATCTTCAAATGCTTTATTAGTAATATTCAATTCTATGTAATATGTACCTATAGAATTATTAGCAATTATATAACCTTTATTTTTCAATGTTTCTATCTCAGCAGCAGGAGGCTCTAATGCAGAAAAATGTATGTTTCCTCCTCTAACTCCAGCAATAGCAGTATTAGGATCGCTCATAAGTAAGAAAGTTATTTCATTAACTAATTGTTCCTTACCAGAATAATAATTAGTATTAATATCAAATACTATCTTTTCATCTGTTATTCTTTCTTTCATTTTATAAGGACCATTACAAATATAAGTATCAGGAGATAAAGTCCATTTGTCGCCATATCTTTCTATAATATCTTTTCTAACAGGCATAAAAACAACGGTAGAAGCTATAAACTCAAGAAAGTAAGAAGCAGGATTTGGAAGACGAACTTCAAAAGTATAATCATCAATAGCATCCACAGCTAAATCATTATAATACATATCACCAGAATTGATTTCTTTAGCATTCTTAACTATTTCCATCATATATGAATATTCAGCAGCAGTGTTCGGATCAACAGCTCTTTTCCAAGAATACTCAAAATCATTAGCGGTTAGAGGTTTGCCATCTGACCATTTTGCATCTTTTCTAATGTGAAATGTATATGTTAATCCGTCTTCTGATATATTCCAACTTTCTGCCATTCCTGATTTTACATTATTATTTGAATCTATTCTTGTAAGTCCCTCAAAAGCATGAAGTATATAAGATGACACAACATTAATAGAATTTAATGTAGGATCCATAGTTTTTGGTTCAGGTCCTAGATTTATAGTTAATAATGAACCTGTTTTAGCACTGTCTGTAACTTTGGAACATGACAATACGGTAAAAATTATCATAGATAAAATAATTAATATTCTTTTCATAAAACAATTCCTCATTATGTTGATTTTGTATGAAATTTAAACTCATATTATATTATAAGTATTATCATGTCAATAGTAATTTCTATATAGAGTATTGTTTTATATTGACAAAACACAAAATATGCTATATTATGTTTACTTGTGTATGTTAATAATAATTAAGGAAAACAATATATGATTAGAAAAAGCATTCTTATCTTATCATTTATAATATTGATAATATCATGTTCAAATAATAATACTCAAACAAATACTAATTTAACACAAAATCAAACTAATGAAATAGAAAAAAATGAAAATAAATCTGAATCAGCAATAAGTAAAAGTATTGAATGGATATCTCATCACTATTATGCCAAAAATGATGAAGGCGATTTCTTTTCTGTATACTTAAATGACAGATGGCCTGAAAATAATGATGAATTAATGCCAAATTATGAAAAAATAAAAGCAGCTTTTAATTATAAAAATTTAAATGATATAAATCAATTCTATAATAAAAAGAGTATTATTGATATAACAAATAATAAAATATATGCAGAAGCTCAAAATGGTCAAAGTATAGAATGTACATATTCAAATATTACATCATTTAAGATGAAATCAAAATCATTAAATAGTTCATCAAAAGAAATAAATACAACTTCATCATTAAAAGCAGCTGTATATAACTATGTGTATACAAATGTATCTGAAACTAATGAATATGGAAGTGCTTCAACATTCTCATATAAAGATTCTATATTTTTGCTTATACCAGATGATACCAACAAGTTAGAAGCATATGATAAAATTTCTTTTGATATAAATAAAGATTTTAATTTTAATAATTTAAAAAGAAATGAAAATTTAGAATTTGAATATAAAAAGGGAAGGATATCACAATTATTTGAAAATGCTATGAGCGTCCTTTATAATGAATGGGTAACAAATTCAGTTTATAGTTATGAATCAAGTAAATCTATAAACATAACTTATTTTAATGATAAAACTATATCTGCAAGAACAACTTCAACACTTTATCTAGGAGGTGCACATGGGGTGTACAATAATTATAATTCAGTATATGCATTAGAAACAGGCGAAAAAATAGAAATTACTAACTTCATAAAAAATGTTAATGATACTGAATTAAAAAATATTATTGCAGATAAACTTTTATCAATAGATAATAGAACAGAAGAAGATTATTTAGTTCCTTTAGATGAAATAACTTTAGCTGATACATCTTTTTACATTTATGCCGATGGAATACATTTTGTATGGGCTATATACTCTATAACTGCTTATGTTTTAGGTGAAACAGAAATAGTTTTTGACTTTGATGAAATTAAACCATTCATAAAAGATGAATATTTATACATATTAAAATGATTTATAAACATTTAGAAAATGAATAAAATGAATGATTTTTAGTATTTTCTTTTTGCAGCTGTCTTGCTTCTTTTATTAAAGTAAAATGATTTTTATAATCTTTTAACTGATAATAGCATATGGATAAATAGCATATTGTATATATACTATTTTCATTAGAAAGTATTAATTGTTTATTAAAATTTTCTATGGCATTAATATAGTCCTTCACATACATATAACAAAGTCCTATATAGTAGTATAGAATATATCCGTTATTATAAATACATTTAGCTTCCAATAAATTTTCTATTGCTTTTTTATATTTATCTATCCTATAATATGAAATACCAAGAAATAATTTTATATAATAATCCTTTTCATTATTTATATCATACAATCTATTGGATTTTTCAAAATATTCTACAGCATTATCATAATTACCTAATCTATAATAACATATGCCTACAAATTTAAAATTATCAGCATTTCCGCCGTAAATATCTAATATATCAATATAATATTTCAAAGTTTTTTTATACTTATATGATAAACTTGAATCATAATAATAATTCAAATATATTTTTAAATATTTAAGAGCCTTTTCAAATTCATTTATATAATAGTATGATAAACCAATATAATAAAAATAATTAATATCAATTTCATTTTCTGTATTTTTATCTAGTGCTTTTTCAAAGTATTCTACTGCTTCTATGTAATTTTCAAGCATATATAAGGAAAATCCTATATAAAAATAGTATTTAGTATTATCATCTATTTCTATCAATTTCTTACAGGTTTCAGAAAGATTGTAGTAATCTTTATTATAAAAAAATTCTTTAGCTTTTTTTATGTAGAATTCTTTATTCATATAATAAATAAACTAAAATTATATACAGTTTGTAAAAATTATACATATACTAATTAAAAATTAAGGTTAATATTTCCGAATATATATGATAAGAAATATAAAATTAATATAATAGAAGTAGACTATGGCTATAATAGAATTTAATATACCAACAAAAATAACATTTGGAGTTGATTCTCTAGATTGCTTATCAGATACTATAAAGAAATACGGCGGAAGAACTGTATTGGTTACAGACGGTGCTTCTTTCAATCAAACAGGATTAATAGACCAAATAGTAAATAAACTTAATGATAAGTTTATAAATGTTATGGTTTATTCTGATATAAACTCTACAAGCACTAGCGATGCTGCTGATATTATTGCAAACCTTGTAAGATATAGTAAGGCGGAATCTATAGTTGCAGTTGGAGGATTTAAAATACAAAATACAGCCAAAGGTGCTGCTATTGTAGTTACAAACAGCGGTGAGGCATCAGATTATATTAATGGACAGCCTGTATATCATAAGCCTCTTCCAATCATAGCTGTGCCTACAATATTGGGTTCTTTATCAGAAATAGCCACTGGTATGTGCTTATATGATAAATACGATGAAATTAATAAACAAAACAATGAACCAAATGTATATACTTCTAATTGTATTATAGATCCTACTCTATATGCTACTGTACCTGTAAAATATACAATAAGCAGTGCATTATCTGTATTTGCATTGTCTTTTGATATATATATGAGCAATACACTTACAAGCATAACAGAACCTTTAATAGTACATGCTATGAAAATAAGTATGCAGGGATTAAAAAAACTTATATCTGACAGTAATAATATGGATAATATAACAACATTAGCTACAGCAAATATGTTATGTGCTACTTCGGCATGTCATAGCAGCTTGGGAGCTATAAGAGCATTATCAATAGCAATAAATAGTGTTTATGCTGTTAATAAATCTATGGTATGTTCTATATTGCTTCCTCATATAATGGAATACTATATCACTGTAGCACCTGATAAATATATTGTACTTTCAAATGTAATAGATGGAATAGACCCTGAAATGACTCCTTTTGAAATTGCAAATCAGTCAGCACAGCATATAAAGCAGTTTTTGCATAATATCAATTTACCAACAAGATTAAATGAGATAAATATTGATAGAAGTAAATTCGATAAAGTTGCAGAGCTTGCATTAAAATATGATGGTATGGACAACCTTCCTAGAAGTATGAATTTCGATTCTATTATGACTATATTAGATCAGGCTTATTAATCTTCGCTTTTAGGAGAATATTTATAAGGCTTCTTATGTAATGCATCTATAAGTTTTTTATTTGGCTTATAATTTTCTACTGAAAGCAAAGGTTTATATTCCAACAATTTACAATTAGAACTTTCAGCATATTTATTATAAGCCAAACAAAGCAAATGTTCCAAATTAACAGTATCCAATAAATTATAATGTATAAGTGAATCTATTGCAGACTCATCTTTTGTATCCTGATAATAATTCCAAAGCAATACAGCTGTATAACCATTAACCCCTTCCATATCATCGCCTCTAGAAATACCTACATCTTGTTCTATCTTTTTTAATCCACCTGTATATCCTAAATCCTTAAGAACGAAACGCAAATCTATTTGTGCAGATTTTATAGTAGTAGCAAAATATCTCTCCAAAAACGGTATATCAAAACAAGAGCCGTTAAATGTAACTATTATAGAATAATTTTTTATATAATCCAAAAATTCATGCTCATTTCTGCCATGAACGAATACCCTTATATCCTTACCATCATAACAGCCTATAACCGTTATATGAGCTTTGGAAGGTTTAATACCTGTTGTTTCTATATCCAAGAATACAGTTTTATCCATAAAAAGAGGATACAATCTATATGTTATAGAAGGAGGAAATTTCTTTAAAAAATAATTATAGTTTTTTGATTTATAATTATAAATAGATTTAGGAAGTTCTTTCTTCAAAACCTCTCGAATACTGCCCGGCATAGCATAATAATCTATTTTATTTAATGTATCTTCCCAATCTATAACTCCTTCTTCCCATAAAAGACTCTCTTTTTTAGGTCCAATACCTTCTATATGCTGAAATGTTTTTTTTATTAAGTCCACATAATTCCTTTATTTTTTATCATTATTTTCTCTTCCATTTAACACCCTGAGGAGTGTCCATTATCTCTATTCCAATAGATAAAAGTTCATTTCTTATTTCATCTGCTTTTTGATAATTCTTTTCTTTCTTAGCAAGAGTACGTTCTTCTATCATTTTATTGATTTTTTCTTCATCGGCATTATTTTCTTCTTTATCTGTACTGCCTATTTTGAAGCAATTGATAATATTATTCACCCTTTCTATAAATTTCAATATCTTATCTCTTGTATCCGTATTAATAGATTCAAAAGATGTATTTACAGATTTTACCAATGTAAATAAAGTTCCAAGTGCCTCTGAAATATTTAAATCATTATAAATAGAATCTGAAAACTTTTCATTAGAAGTATCTAACTCTTTTAATAAATTTTCATTGATTTCATTTGAATCAGTCTTATTTATATCTTGAAGCCTGAATATTAAATCATTAACCCTATCAATGGCACTTTGCGACTGTTTAATCCCTTCTATAGTAAAATTTAATTGTTTTCTATAATGCGAATTTATAAGAGAATATCTTATAGCTTCAGGAGAAAGCCCCTTATCAAGCAAATCCCTAAGGGTATAAAAATTACCTTTAGATTTTGACATCTTCTCACCATCAACTATTAAATGCTCGCAATGAAGCCAATAATTAACAAATTTTTCATTAAATGCTGCCTCATTCTGAGCTATTTCATTTTCATGATGAGGAAATTTATTATCAACTCCGCCCGTATGTATATCGAAATGTTTTCCTAAATATTTACAGCTCATAGCAGAACATTCTATATGCCATCCAGGTCTTCCCTTTCCAAAAGGAGAGTCCCAACAAACATCTCCATCCTCTTCTGTATATGCCTTCCAAAGAACGAAATCGCTTGCATTCTCCTTATCATATTCATCATTAAGAACTCGTCCTGAAGCTCCGTCAAGCAATTCCTGCTTATCCAAATTGGCTAATTCTCCATATTTTGGAAATGTATTTATCTTAAAATATACAGAACCGTCAGATTCATATGTATGTCCGTTTTTCTTTAAAAGCTCTATAATATCAATCATCTCTTTTATATGATCAGTTGCTGCTGGATTTACAGATGCTTTTTTTATTCCTAAAGTTTGTATATCTTCAAAGAATGCATCTTTATATTTTTGAGTATAATCATTCAAAGAAATATTATTTGCTTTAGAATTTTTTATAGTTTTATCATCAACATCAGTTAAATTCATTATAAGCTTAACATTATACCCATAATCTTCCAATACTCTTCTAAGTAAATCACTAAATATATAAGCTCTAAAATTTCCTATATGTGCATAATTATATACAGTAGGTCCGCATGAATACATACCAATTTCTTCACTATTAATTGGTTTAAATACTTCTTTTTCTCTAGTAAGTGAATTATAAAATACTATATATCTCATATTAAAATTTATTCCTTAAAATATAGACAATATTTTACTTAAAAGACTTTATTTGTCAAGACTATTATTCATTTTTTACAAATCTATTATTATATGAAAAAAAATAAAAATCTATTTAATAAAAAAATCCCTCCTAAAAATTTTAAGAGGGATAATCAAATTCTATTTATCAAACAATAAATAAAACTATTTTCTAAATATAAATTAATAAAATTAAACTGTTTTACTTTTTTTTATTACTACAGTAGCCTGTTCCTTATATTTAGATATTAGACTTTTAAGATCCTTTTTTGCATTATCTTGAATTTTAGCCATTATTTAATTCCTCCTTGAATAATGAATAATGTTTTAGAAATCACCTTCTCTCCATACCTTAAAGTCTGGATAGTCCAATTTTTTAGATTTATCTTCATACCATTTGCATACTGCAGCAGACATATTAATTACATAAAAATTAAATTCTGTCTTCCAACCGTCATTTTTAAATTCTGCAAATGATGGTATAAATTTATTATTAATGGCATTATATATATTATTTTGTGCTGCTTCTGTAGGAATATTATTATCCTTAATAGCAATTCTCAATATCAAATGTATAGACATACAAGATAAAGTAGATGTAAGTCTGCTGTACTCATTAAACATATCATCTCTGCTATAATTTTCTGCCAAAGTATCCATCCACATTTGAAGTAAATTTCCTAATGCTTCAAGCTGTTCTGGAGTTGCATTTTTATTCATTATGATAGAGGTATAATTCTCTGCCAATTCTAAAAATGTCATACTTGAGTTTTCATCTGAAACAGATATATCAGCTACTTCTTCTATTTGCATAGATTTTATCATAGATGAAGCTGCATCTTGGGCATGAACTTTAATATTAGAAGATATAAAAATAAATGAAACTAATAATAAATAAATAAAAATCTTTTTCATAAAATATATTTCCATTATAATTTTATATATTTATTATCGTCATCAATTGATTTGTCAATACACTTATTTTTTATTTAATTTGAAAGTAATTTCATTAATTGATAGTATAAAACATTTATGTTTAGTAACATGTACTATAAAGTTGGCTTTAATCACTTAAAATAATGATTATTAATATAAAAAATATTATTATACTTATATTAAATTTTCTCAATCCATTTTAATACTCTGACCATTATATGCTCTCTGTCCATATCCTCAAAAAATATACCATTAACTAAATTATTATGATATATATCTTTATTTTCGAATATAATACATTCTGCAAGCCCTTCATTAAAACTATTTACTTTATTGGAAAAATTAATGGAATTCTGAACATCGCATATAGGATCGAGTGCGGAATGAATGCATAATACTTTTGTCTTCTCGCTTCCATCTATATGAGAATAAGGATTAGCCGAATCTCTGATATATCCTTCTTCAAATAACTGATCAAGCATAGGTGTTATTATATCATTGGTGCATACCGTTAAATCTGTAGGACCTCCCAAAGATATATAGCCTTTAAAAAGATTATTATCAGTATTATATTTTTTCTGCATCTCTTTATTATATACAAGCAAAGCACCTAGATGAGCACCTGCAGATGAACCTATAACTACTATATCAGAATAATCAATATTTTTTTCTTTCAAAATTTCCAATGCCTTATTAAAACCTGCAAATACATCTTCTATCTGGCAGGGATATTTATGATTTTTACTAAGTCTGTATCCCAATAAAATAGTATGGAATTTTTCTTCTGCAAATCTTCTTCCTACAAATCTATACAAATCGGCAGTACCTTCTCTCCAGCCACCTCCGTATATATAAACTATAACCTTCTTCTTTGATTCTTCATTATCTTCAAGCTGAGGAGCAAAATATAATATATACTGTGCCTTATTCTTATCATATCTATATTTTTCAGGCTTTATTTTTTTATCAGCCTTTAGAAAATTGAATGCCATTATAGGATAGCTTAAATACTCTGAGAATAAATTTTTTCTTCTCATCTTCTCTTCAAGTTTTTTATTTCTTTTATCAAAACCAGCCTTTCTCTTTTTTTCTTTTTTGCTTTCTTCCATAAAAGGTACTCCTCAATATTATAAATTAAAAATCTTTATCATAGATGAAATAAAATCATTATTAAACAATATAAGCATAGCCAATATAATGATAATACCTCCTCCAAAAGCTGATAAACTGCTCCAAAGTACAAAATTAAATAAAGGAAGAATTATCATAAGCATTGATATAAATGAAGAAGAAATTATATAAGAAACATATTCATTGAAATATTTTCTGTCTATAACGGCAATAATAAACATAGCAATATCCAGTCCCAAAGCCAAAAAAGGAACAGGATAATTAAATGACCATTTATGAAATCCTGTGAATATATCTATTACAATAATAAGAGGTATTAATATAAAAAACTCTATAAGTAATTTCTGCCTTAAATATAAACTATTTGCTGTAAAACATAAATAAGTGAAATATGCAGATAATATTGATATAACAGATATTACAGCCCAATTATATTTTGAATTAGTTGAAATATTTACTATTATCAAAGATATTATTAAGGCTAATGATGATAATGAAACTATTTTTTTGGCATTGATTTTTTTCTGTAGTTTATAAAACCATTCATATGAATGATACTCTTCATATATTATTTTTTTATCATCATTATTATCATTTAGTTTTTTTAAACATAAAGGACATATATTTGTTTTTATTTCTAATTTGCAATTATCACAATAAGACATTTTATTTATACTCCATAGTCATTAGAATAAATTTCTAATTCTGAAACATTAGATACATATTTAAAGAAATATTTTATTATATCCGTTTCTATAACTGTTCTATTGAATGTTACAGACAATTTATCTCCAAAACTGCATAAACCACAATTTAAAGGACTGTTTATAGTAGGATATACAACAGCTTCAAAATGACTTATATAATCTTTCATATCATCAGGAAGTATAATATTTCCAAAATTTGATATTGTTATTGTTTTTAATTTATCTTCAAAAAGTTCAAATACCAAATTAACAGCAAAGTTTTTAATAAATAAAGGTATAAATTTAGCCAATGCATTATTTTCTAATTTTGTATTCTTATATATAAAATTCTTAAGCTTTTCTTTGGTAATCTTTTCTTTCATTTCTTTATCTGCAATTTTTATTATATCATCAAAGGTTAATTTTTTGTCTGTAGGAATTAATATATTTGCAACACCGAAGAAATTTTTTAAAGATATTGAAGGAAAAATATTTCTCAAATTTACAGGCACACATACAACTATATTTTTACCGTCAAGTCTGTTTTTTATTCTTGTTTCATAAATAGAATAAGCTAGAACAGAAAGCATATAAGATGTTATTGTTATATTATATTTTTTACTTTCTTCTTTGATGCTTTTTAAACTTAATATACCATGTACAACATTATCCCCATAAAATTTTAAAGGTTTTCCTTTGATTAAATAAATATTTTTTATCTTTTTCTCACTTTGAGATTCATACTTATCTTTGGTATGAACTAAAAAACTATCATCATAATCAGCTATAGTATGTATATTATCTTTAAACACATCATCATTTTTATCATCAATTTTTTTACCAATCAAAATAAAATAATGATACAATAAAGATTTACAAAAACTTATTAAAGCTGTAGCATCTGCCAGAGAATGATCTATCTCTACAAAAATTCTGCACTTGTAATATCCAGCCCTTATAAGATAGCCATTATTTAATTTGCTGTTTATATTATAGCATGGATAATATTTATCTTCCTGTATTAATAATCTTCTATAATTTTCCTCAAAGTAATTCCAAAAAAGTCCTTTCTTTATCATAAGAGAAAGTGTGGGAAATCTTTTTATAGCTATGTCTAAAGCATCTTGAAGTTTTTGAGGATTAACTTCTTCTTTAATAACAACCGATACTCGGAATATTGGTATATTTTTTTTATTTTTTATAGATACAAAAAGTTTGGCGACATTATCCAGTTTATAGAGATGTTTCATAATAATTACACCATAGTTTAATATTAATATTCTAAATCATATACTTTATTTTTCAATATAAAAAACTATTAAATTGATGTAAAAATATGTATTTAGTAATATATAGTTCTTTATTATTGCTTCTATATATTTTTTATATTAAATTTTTTAAAAATAAAAAAAATAATTTTTTTGATATACTCTGAACCCCTCCCTCTAGATTTTCTGCATTTACTGTTCTTTTTATATTATTTTTCTTTTTTATCTTTTCTTTAATTTCAGCTGCCCGCCCAAGTGTTGTTTAAATTTTTAAATTTATTCCACGTACGGTGAATGCATTTTTATATTTTGTTTTATTTAAATTAATAATTTAATTATATATAAAATTTAGCTCTGCGTACGATGAGAAGATTAGAAATTTAAATTCCGCCAGGGTGGGTGCTGAAAATTCTGATTAAGCTAATAAATATAATAAGATTAAAATTACTCAATATAATAGTAAATATAACAGGGTGGGGATTGGGAATAAAATTAAAAACCGCCATGATATATTTACTATCATAACAGTTTTTATCAAATATCAAATTATTCTAAAGCTCTAAAAGAAACACCCAATGTAACTCCAAAATCCAAATTGGAATAATCATATTTATGATATATATTACCTTTAAAAAGTCCTATAGTCGGAGGTATAGTTTGGAGAAAACTTCATTGAATATAAAATATTAATATTAAGCAATAAAATAGTTATGATAGTTAAGAGTAACTTTATTTTCATAATATAATTTCCTAATTTATTTGAATTTTATATTCTTTTCCAATTCTTCCAAAAATTTTTATATTATTTTTTAATATTATAAAACTATTAAATTCTATATAAAATAATGTACTTTGTATACTATAGTTCATATGATAATTTTTTAGAATGTTTCCATCAAAATGTTTCCATCAATTCGAGTATTATTCCGTCAGGGTCTTTAAAATACAATGCCTTACTTTTTGAAAATCCGTATGAAGTGAAATCAAATTCCTGAGGAGCGGATAAGCATTCTACATTATTATCTATTAAGTGTTTATATACCTTATCTATATTCTCAACTCTGAAACATATCTCTGAAGCAGAAATTTTATTTAATTTGGATTCGCTTTTTATAGTTTCTGGAGTTATGAATTCTAATAATTCTATAGGAGGGGCTATTATATTATCGCTGCCGTTAAGATAAGCAATTTTTACTTTGCAGTTATTCATAGCAAAAAGAGCATCTGTTTCTTTTCCTTCCATAACAGCCTCACCTATAAATTTTAAGCCTAAAATATTTCTATAAAAATTAATTGATCTTTCGATATTGCTCACTGTAATACCTATATGCATTACTTCTTTCAACATAAAACAAACCTACCTATTAAAAATCATTTGTTCTATAAATCTAATAAATTAATATAAAAAATCAAGTTATTTATTTTTTACTATTACTATAGGACTTTCTTTTATTCTCATAATCTCTCTTGTATCTATATTATTTTCTAAAAGCTTTCTCATAGCCTTCATATAATTATGAATATGATAAAAATATTTTTGCACCCTTCGTATAAATAATTTCTACCCTCTTCCCCATCATAAAACTTTTCAAATCTGTTTTAGGACATTCTCCCTAACAAGAAAATAAGGCATAACATCTTAAACAGTTTTTAGGAAGAGCCGATTTTTTTGCTCCGAAAGATTTTTGCTTATCAGAATATATTAAATCATTAGGATTATCCTTCATATATTTCTTATTTTATAATTCGTATATACATAATGATCGCAACTGTAAATATCTACATTATGATCTATAACAGTACAGCCTCTGCATTTCTTTGAGAATAAACATATTGTATTTTCTAAATATCTTACTGCAACTGCTTTTTTATTTTTGTGTTTCACCAATTAATTCATAAAAAATATTTGACAAAATAATAATTTAGTATATATATAAATACCATTAAGTAATAGGTAAAAAAATGGGTTTGTTCAAATATTTAATTAATAAAGAAGTTATTAATAATATTTTTCATAATGAAGAAGCTAAAGGAAGAATAGTGGAAGAAAAAGTTAATTCAGTTTTAAATTCTTATTTTTTTGGTAAAACAGAACATAGACAAATAAATAACTTAACAATTATTGATGATAACAATAAAAGTCATCAAATAGATCATATAGAAATAAGATCAAATGGTATATTTTGCATAGAAACAAAAAATTAAAGCGGTTTTATATTTGGAAGTGAAAATGATATGCAATGGACTCAATGTTTAAGAAAAGGTATAAGAAATCGTTTTTATAATCCTATTAAACAAAATAAGTCACATGTATTTCATTTAAAAAGAATATTGGGAAATCAATATAATATTAATTCATTAGTAGTTTTTACTCAAAATAATGATGATAAAATAAATGCAAAAAATGTTATTAATTTACGTGATTTAAAAAACTATTTAAATAACTTTAATGATGAAACAAATTATAGTATTGTAGAAATCGAAACTATTTATCAAAAATTAATTTCAAATAATAAAAATATTTCTCAAACTGAACATATAAAAAGTATAAAAGAAACTAAAAATGAAATATATAATTATATATGCCCTAGATGTAAAGGACAATTAGTATTAAGAAAAGGAAAATATGGAGAATTTTATGGATGCAGTAATTATCCTAATTGTAAATTTAAACTTAAAAAGATTTTATGACATGGGGCAAAAATAATGAGAGATGGTATAATAGATGTTTTTTCTGATTTTTTCAATTAAAAAAATCCTATAATTGATTATATAATGTGCTGGTTCTTTTCTTTTTACATTTTACTAAATACCGCCTTATTTCGATTATTCGCTGTTGTGTGATAATCTATTACTTGTATATTCATCACAAAAAGATTACTAAATAAAATAATATGGACGATATTATATATAATAAAAATTATGATGAATATATTATATAACCTATTGCTGTAATAAAATTCATTGATTATATATAAATTATATTTTAAATATCAAAACAATTTTTTATTATATAACACACCCCTTTATTTATTAATTAATAATTTTATTTCATCAAAAAGTCTTTTTAATTCCTTTGCTTTATTTTCAGGAAATTTTAGGTTATTAAATTTTGTACTATTTTCTAACCTTATATCAGTAAAAATATCAAAATTGTTTACTTTTGTTATTGCATTTATAGTATATGTATCTATATATTCAGTATTAAAAAACCATCCTTTAATTGTTTTATAAACTTCTTCTTTATTTAATTTTGTAACACTATCTATATAGCTTAATTCTAATATTTCATTATCTTTAAATTTTAATATTATTTTATTATTTTGTGAAACAGAAAAAGCTGTACTGCTTAAATATTGTATTTCTAATATTATATCACCATCTTTTCTTATAAATCTTAAATTTGAAGTAGTATCTCAATTTTGTATACTAACATAGTCTGTTTGATAGTGAGCAGTTCCATAAAAATCATCTTTTATGATATTAACTTTACTTGCACATGATAAAAGAAAGAATAAAACAATAAAATACATTAGTATTTTATTCATAGTTTTAGCTCCTAACTATTGATATATATTATTTTTTGCAAGTATGTAAAAGGCTCAAATAATTATTATTTAAGCCTTTTAATTGATTTAACATTAATTATTTGCAGATAAATTATTAATTAACTCATTCATATAATTTATCTCTTTTTCCTGATCTATTATAATTCTATTGGCTATTTCTTTAATTTTTTCATCTTTAGTTGATTCTAAAATCTTTTCAGCTGCATCAACAGCACCTTGATGATGAGGAATCATGCCTTGTAAAAAATCAATATCATTATCTCCTGTAACTTGTATAGAAGACATATCAGTCATCATTTTATTCATAATGTTTTCCATATCATCGCCTATTTTAGCAGTATCAATAGCAGAATAATCTGTGTTTTTTGTTTCTAATTCTTTAATTAAAGCAGTAAATTCAGTAACTTCAAATTCCTGAGCTTTAATAATATTATTAGCTAAATCAGTTACATCTGCATTTTTACTTGTTTCCAAAAGTCTTTTAGATGATAAAATAGCACCTTGATGATGAGGAATCATATTAAATAAGAAATCAATATCTATGTTAGAAGTTTTTTGAAACGGCTGTTTCATCATAGGAGCATGCATTATATCAATAATTTCTGAAAATACTGACTCATGTACTGTATCTGCTATATTATCAGACGATGTATTTTTTTGTATAGCCTCTTGACTTGAAACATTGCCTTCGGATGCATTACTGCCGCAGGAAACTAAAAAAAGAAATGATGCTAAAGTAAAAATTAATAAAATGTTTTTCATATGTTTTTATCCTTTAAATATATTTTTTATTTTTCTGCTTAATTAGACGAAATAATATTAAAAAAGTTCCCGTAAAAAATAATTTTTTATATACTTTTTTTAATAAAGTTTTTTATATGATAAAGCCAAGCAATAGAGCAGAACACAACAGCGAATAAGCGGGATTTAACGGTATAAAGCGGTATTTAGTAAAACAGCAAAAAATATATATAAAACTTAAAAAATCTAAAAATCTTTAGTATATAAAAATCAAATAAATCAATATAATCTGCTTATAATAAAAAAATATGCTGATAAAAGGCAGGTATATATGATATTAACAGAAGAAATACTAATCAAATCAGGAATAAATAAAGAATGGCTTAATATTTTAATAGATAACTTTGAAGAATATAATATATGTTCTTCAGAGAATGAAGAAGAAAATCTAAATTATTCAGCAAATACATTATTAAAAATATTTCCAAAATATTTTAAGGATATTGAGGAATCTAAATAAGCTGCCAGAGCTGGTTTAACTTTATCAAGAATCTCTTTGGAGTCTTTAATATTATAAAAGCATAATGCAGAAATAGAAAAAGATTTTAATAAAAATATTGATAAGTTATTAGAGTTAGACATAATTACTGTAAAAATACAAAAATTACTATCAAGTGCCGGAGTAATTGGAAATAAATCTGCACATAATTTTAATATTACAGATACAGAAAATGAAGCTAATGCTGATGATTGTATTGCAGTATTAGAAGTTATTAATTATGTATTGGAAAACATAAGAATACCGCAGGAAAAAGAAGAAAAATTAAATACTTTATAGAAAAAGCTAAAAGGCGAAAAAATAGATTATGATAATGAAGCAGCTTTTTAATTTAGATTTATTAAGCACAAAACAGAATATTGATACTTCCGCTTTAGAAAGGAGATTGACGGCATTGTTTATACTCTTTACGGGCTGACTGAAAAAGAAATTAAAATTATTGACGGATTTTGATATTTTAGAAAATTTGCAGGCTCTTTATACTGATAAAATATCTAGTATAATTGTTTATGCAATATTAATTAATTTCAAGTTTTACTCAATAACCTATAATTAAAAAAGATATAGTAAATATTAAAATCTACTATATCCTAATTTTTAAGGAGTATTATTTTTTATTGTAAGTAGGCTTCATACCTGATTGGAAAGTTAAAGTATTTCCATTTACAGTGAAATTTCCTCTAGCATACTCTTTGCTTGATTTAATATTTCCTGATTTACCGTCAAAAGTATAATCTCCTTTTGTACCATTTCTCCCACCTCCTTGTGCATATTTTATAGCACTTTTTTCAGAAACACACCAACCTATGCTGACTTTTCCATTATCTTCAAAGTAAAGAGCTGCCCAATATCCAGAGCCTTCTCCAGCATATTCAGATGACCATGTTGTTCCAGCTAAACCTGATGGACCGTCATTTGGATTTTGAGAGCTGCTGCATGAAAAAATGCTGAGCATAATTAAGCTGAATACTAAAATAAATAAAATATTTTTAATCTTTTTCATATTATTAATCCTTATTAAAATCTATTATTAATTGGCATTATATATGAAAAAAAAAAAAAAATCAATTGACTTTAACAAAAATTATCTGTTTATATATGATGCTCAGTTCCTTTGTATTAAAATTCACTGGTTTTTCATATTGAAATATATGATTAAACGTAAAATTAAATATTTATTTTTACTTGATTAATATGTTCTTTTAGTATATAATGTAACTTCATTGTAATAAAAAATAATTAGGAATATTTTATGGAAAATAAAAAAATAAATAAAACTAATATCATATTCAAATTTTTAATTCCGTATATTACTTTTTTTATACTGATTAGCATACCAATATATATAATTTACTATAATCAATATAAATCTGCATTCCTGTCAAATACTTCCTCAATTATTAATGATGTTTCCAATGATATTTTAGCTTGGATTTCAAAATATAACATAGAAATAAATATGACTGACAGCTTCTTAAAAGCAGGTTTATCCC
>NZ_JARHYI010000005.1 GCF_029258575.1 Brachyspira sp.
AGCTTATGATATAGTTGATGATTTAAATCTTGCAATAGAAAAAAGCGGTATAAAAGATGAATTAGCATTAATAACAGTTAATACTAAACTTCCAATAAATCCAGGTAAGGCAGTAGATATCAAAATAATAGGAAATGATACTGCTATGGTTAAAGAAGTAAAAAACAAAATGAAAGAACATCTTTTAACTTTGCCAGGTATAATCAATTATGATGATGATGATAAAATGGGACAGGAAGAATTGAGAGTTATATTTGATTATGATAGAATGGGAGAAGTTGGCGTTAATGTTGCTTATGCAGCAAGAGAATTAAGAGCGGCATATGCAGGAGTTGTTGCTACTTCAATACAGCAATTCGATAATAAATTGGATTTTAGAGTTCGTTTAGATAAACAATATACTTATGATACAAATGTACTAAATAATCTTCTTATACCAAATACATATAACAGACTTATACAATTAAAGGATATAGCAGATATATATATCACAAATAATCAGTCAAGTATAAAACACTATAATGGAAAAAAATCAATAACTATAACTGCTGATATAGAACAGAGTGAAAATACTGCTATAAGAGTAACTTCAGAAATGCAGGATTATTTTTATTCTATATCGAAAGAGTATCCTAATGTAAGTGTTGAATTTGCAGGTGAGGTAAAGGAGACTAGAGGTGCTATTGTGGGAATTGCTTGGGGATATATTATAGCAATAATTGCAATATATATAATACTACTTCTTCAGTTCAATAAATTTGTTCAGCCTTTCATGATACTTGGTATAATACCTTTCGGAATAATAGGAGTTATACTTGGATTTGCTGCTCATAGAATGCCTATGTCATTTGTAGGAGCTGTAGGTATAGTAGGACTTGCTGGTGTAGTTGTAAATAATGGTATTATAATGGTTGAGTTAATAAATAGAATAATTGAGCATGGAAATATACATTCAAAAGAAGATGTACTTAATGCTGTAGTTGAAGGTGCAGGTGATAGATTCAGAGCAATATTTTTAACAACAGTAACTACAATATTTGGACTTCTTCCTACAGTTTATGGTATAGGAGGACGTGCTGATTTAATAGTACCTATGGTTATGGCTATGGCTTACGGACTTTTATTTGCTGCTTTATTAACATTGATACTTTTACCATGTTTATTTATGATATCAGCAGATTTGAAGTTAATAAAAATAAATTATCAAAAATAAAAAATATTAATAATTGTATAATATAGCAGACTTCAAGAAGATTTGTATTAAGTATAGCACCAAGTTAATATATGTTATTATCGCTATTATTAAAAATAAACTATTTACAAATAGTACAAAAAAATATATATTATAAAAACATTTTCTTAATAATTTTAATATAAAAAATATAAAATAGAATAAATTATATATTGGAGATAATATGAAAATATTAGGTATAGATACTTCATGTGATGATACTTCAGCTTCCATAGTTGAAAATGGAAATAATGTTTTATCATCAGTATTAAGTTCATCAATAGATGCTCATAAAGAATTTCAAGGAGTAGTACCTGAAATTGCAGCAAGAAAACATTTAGAGGCTATATTATATGTAATAGATAAAACATTGAAAGATGCAAATACTACTTTTGATGATATAGATTTAATTGCCGTTACAAACAGACCTGGACTTTTAGGATCTTTACTTGTAGGGGTAGGAAGTGCAAAGGCTTTGGCATTTTCTTTGAATAAACCATTGCTTGCATTGGATCATATAGCATCACATATTTATTCTCCTCATCTTACAAATAATATAGAATTTCCTTATATAGCATTAGTTGTATCAGGAGGGCATACCATAATAACAGAAGTTCATGATTACGGAGAGTATAAAGTAATTGGTACTACATTAGATGATGCTGTTGGCGAGGCTTATGATAAAGTTGCAAAATTTTTGAATCTTGGATATCCTGGAGGTCCAATAATAGACAGATTGGCAAAAGAAGGAAATAGTGATGCTATAAAATATCCTATTGTATTATTAAATGGTGTAGATGAATTCAATTTTTCATACAGTGGACTAAAAACTGCATGCGTTTATTCTACAAAAAAATATCTTAAAGAAGGATATGAAGCAACTAATGAAAATATAGCTGCAGCCTTTCAAATAAGTGCCATAGAGCCTTTATACATTAAAACATTAAAATATTGTGAAAAAAGCGGAATTAAAAGAGTTACATTATCTGGAGGTGTAGCTTGCAATAGTTATTTGAGAGAGAGATTCGGAAATTCCAAAGATTTTGAATGTTATCTTCCATCCCTTAAATATACAACAGATAATGCTGCTATGGTTGCAGGACTTGCGTACTACATGAAAGATAAGCAGGATTTTGCTGATTATGGATTGGATTGTTTTTCAAGAGTATTGAATAAAAAATATAATAAGAATAAAAGTGCTAGGTAATAATTGTTATTGTTGTAATAAAAATATTTTGATTTTTTTAATATGATTTAGTATTATATTTATATAAAAATTTTACGAGTATTTTATGATAAAAGATATAGTAAAATATAAAATTAATAGAATGCTTAATAAAAGGCTTTTCTAAAGATGAACATAAAATTAATATATGTGTATTAGTTATGAAAAAGATACAGTTGAAATAATAAAATCAAAAGATCATAATTTTGAAGAAACTGCTTTGAAATATTTAGATAAAGGAATGATTTTACTTGGAATAGCTTATGTCGAATCCTAATTATAATAATATTATTCAAGCAATTTAATAATATTATTATAATTTTTTCTTTTAGCATAGAATAATGCATCATTTCCATATTTATTTACTATAGTTTTATCTGCATTTGCTTTTACAAGAAGTTCAACTACTTTAACATGCCCTTCCATACAAGCTAATATAAGAGCAGTATTTCCTACATCATCTTGTATATTAACATTTATATTTTTGGCAATAATTTTTTCTATAACATCTTCATCTCCAAAAATAGCCGCATCTAAAAAAGTTTCTTCATCTTGATTTAGAGGATAGAGTTTATTATTTGGTATTAATATTAATGATAATATGATTAATGGTATAAGTATAATATTTTTCTTTCTCATAGTAAATCCTCCAATTTATTTAACGGAGAAAAAATAATTTTAATTAATAAAATTTTAGAAAATAAAAAAACTATTCTCAAATAATCATTTAAGAATAGTTTAATAAAAATGTGGAGGTTATGGGGATCGAACCCACGACCTACTGCGTGCAAGGCAGTCGCTCTCCCAAACTGAGCTAAACCCCCAAATATATATTTAATAAGAGCCGAGCGTGTGGGCCTGGGAGGAATTGAACCACCGACCTTTCGATTATCAGTCGAACGCTCTAGCCATTTGAGCTACAGGCCCTTAAATCATTCATCTCGAATATGGATAGTATTATAGCATAATTAAAAAAAATAGCAAGTACTTTTTTTATATTTTTTTCAAATAAAAGTTATATGATATTGTAAAAAAACTATTTTTGTTATAATATAGAACAATTAATTTTAATAAAAATATTTTATATGGACAATAAGAATAATTTTTTTTCTAAATATAATAATAAATCTCTAACACATAATAAAATTTTTGTTATTGGCGGAGAAATACTATTAATTGTAATACTAATTAGTGCATTTTTTTATTTTTCTATTTTAATTAGAGATATAATAAATCCAATAATATTATTTCTTATTTTAATATCAGCTTTAGTACCATTTTGGAAATATGTATGGTCTAAAATTTTAATAGTCTTAATATTATCACTATTTACTTTATGGATAATTAAAGAAGCTGGATATTTAGTAGCACCATTTATTTGGGGTATATTCATAGCGTATCTATTTGATCCATTAATAACTAAAATGCAAAATAAAATACCTAGAATAGCTGCTGTATTACTAATATTCATACCTTTACTTACTGCTGCTATAATATTTTTTATCTTTATTCTGCCTAGAACAATAGAACAAATCGAAATTATATTGAGAACATTACCGCAATATGTAGATAAAATATATAATTCAATATCAGGGCTTTTAATATCATTATCTGAAAAATTAAATAGAACAATAGGTAAAAGTTTTGATATGAATTTAGAAATAGACGCAAAAGTGATAAATGATTTTTTATTTGGAAATGCTGGTATAATTACTGTGATGTATAGAAAGATAATAGATTTTAGATTTCAAAATATTAATAGTATTACAATGATATTCAGTATAATATTCTCATATTTTGTAATACTTCCTTTTGTAACTTTCTATTTGATGCTTGATTTTCAAAATATACAAATAAAGATGATAAAGTTAGTACCTATAAGATGGCAAACATCTTTAAGCAGTATGATAAAAAAATCAAATTATATTATAAATAGTTATATAAGGGGTATGACTATACTTGCTGCTTCGTTTTTTATAATAAGTTATATTTTACTCTATTTTACAAATACAAAATATGCATTTATATTAGCTCTGTTAAGAGGACTTTTAAACTATATTCCATTTATAGGACCTTTTATTGCATTCCTTATAGCATTATTTACTGGAATAATAACAGAAAATATATGGTGGCATGGAGCTTTAAAAATGTGTGCTATATATGGTTTTATACAGATATTAGATTCAGGTTTAATGGCGCCTAAAATATTAGGAAAGTCTGTAAAAATTCACCCTATTGCTGTAATGTTTAGTACAATCATAGGCGGAGTATTATTTGGATTTTTAGGTGTTCTATTTGCTGTTCCTTTTTGCGGTATAATACTAATAATACTGCAGAATTTCTTTGATAAATATTATAATTCAAAATTTTATACTATAAACAAAAGGGGAAAATAATGCTTATATATTTAGTACCTATATTTATAATATTACCTTTGTTTCTTATGGGGATAATGATATTCCTTCCTACATTTATAGGAAAAAGAATACCTCCTTCATTTTCCAAAGAAAAAACTCAAATTTTTAATATTAAAAGAAATGAATTATATAATTTACTTATAGATTATGAAAATTATCCAGCATGGTTAAAATATATATCAGTAGTTCATTTAGAAAAATTAGATAATAATAAATTAAAAATAATGCAGACATATTCAAATAGAAAAACATATCAGGAATTAATAGAGGTTAGAAGAATAGAAAATAGTGAAATTTCCATAGTAAAAACAGAAAACGAATTTACAGCTTTATGGACATATATATTGGAAGATGCTGAAAATGACAGAACTAAAATGAAAATAAAAGAAACTATGTATGTATATCATCCGTATTTAAGATTTATGCTGAAATATGTGCTTATAGATGAAAATGGTAAAAATGATTTTTTTAGAAAGATAAGAAACGGCATTAATAAAAAGAAATGATAATTTATTTTTATATATAATAATTTTAAGGATAAATATATGCTTGATTTTGAGCCTATTTCATTAGATAAACAAGAACTATATCATAAATATTTTTCTATAACACCAGAACAATCCGCTGATTATACATTTATGAATTTATTGGGATTAAAAGATATATATATGCTTGAATGGGCATTCACTGAAAAATTAGTTTGGATAAGACAAAAATCACCATATACTATATATTGGGCACCTGTAGGAGATTGGTTTGATACAAAATTTTGCGATGATTTTACTCCATGCGAAATATCGGGTGAATCTATAATAAGAATACCAAAGGAGCTTGCTTTATTTTGGGAGAAAACAACAAAAATAAAGATAAAAGAAGCTAGAGATGAATGGGAATATTTATATGATTTTAATGAACTTCTCACTTTACCTGGTAAAAAATTTCATAATAAAAAAAATTTATATAATCAGTTTATAAAAAATGATTTCGAGTATAAACAAATAGATAAAAATATAATTCAGGATATATTAGATTTTGAAACTGAATGGGAAGAAGCTGAAAAAAAGAATAATGATAACAATGAAGAAGAATGCGAAGCTTTTGACAGTAATAAATTGCTTACTCATGAAATAAGGGCAGAAGCTGATACTATTATGATAAAAACACTTTTGAATAATTGGGATATAATAAATAATATAATAGGTGGTGCTATATATATCGATAAAAAAATAGTAGCATATACAATAGCTGATTTGAGTATGAGAGATACTATAATAGTTCATTCAGAGAGAGGAGATAGAAATTATAAAGGGGCATATCAAGCAATAAATAAAATGTTCTTAGAAAATTTAGATAATGCAGAAAGATTCAAATTTGTTAATAGAGAGCAAGATGTAGGAGATTTAGGATTGAGAAAAGCAAAAATGTCATATAATCCAATAGCATATATAGAAAAATATAAAGGTTTCTGTACAGATTTCTAATAAAATAAAAAATCTGCTTATTTTATTAGAAAATAATATAATGAGCAGATATAAAATATTAAAATTCTATTTTTTCACTTTTATAAATATAGTCTATACCTTTACCCTGATAATTCTTGCATAAAAATAAATAAAAATTATCTAAATATATAATCTCCCCATTTATTTTTTTTCTGTATGATTGAAAGTTTGTAATATATTCAACATTATCAAAATATTGAGAAATAAAATTCGTATCAGATGATGTAGTTATATGATACAAATCGCTTCCTAAAAAATCTTTATCATTATACCAAAAATCAAATACAGTAGGATGATATGTACCCCAATTAAAACATACAGATTCTTTTTCAGGCTGTATATAAAAATTAATCATTGAGGGTATTTGATAATTTAAACCAAAAATTCTTATATTTTTATCCATATAAGAATCATAATAATATTTTAAATTATATCTTATAGCATTGTATTTATAATATCTATCAGTAGGATCACCTTTTATTGGTATAATTTGATAAAAATACTGACATATTATTATTAATATGCCTATATTACAAAATAATATATTAGCTAAAAATA
>NZ_JARHYI010000056.1 GCF_029258575.1 Brachyspira sp.
GCTAGTTTAAATACTATAGTGAATTTTAATATTTATAAATGTAAGGAAAATGAAAAAATATTAGTTGTAGGAGGAGGAAATTCTGCTGTTGAATATGCTTATTTACTTGGTAAAGATAATGATGTTACTATTAATTATAGAAAGGCAGAATTTACAAGACCTAATGAAAAGAATTTAGAAACTATAAAAGAAGATATTGCAAATGGAAAGGTAAAAGCAAGACTAGGTGTAGATATTAAATCTATAGAACCTAAAGATGGAAAGGTTTTAGTTCATTATACTGATGGTATAGATGATATTTATAATAGAATTATATATGCTTTAGGAGGAGTTGCTCCTGTAGATTTCTTAAAAAGATGCGATATAAAATTAGATGAACATGGTGTACCTATAATTGATGAAAAACATGAAAGTTCTATAGAAAATTTATATGTAGCTGGTGATATTTCATATAAATCAGGCGGATCAATAGCTAAAGCTTTAAATTCTGGATTTGATATAGTTAAACATGTACATGATTTAATTAAAAAGGAAAATGCTTAAAATTATTATAAAAATTAATATAAGGAGTAAAATATGCTAAAAGTTTTAGTAGCTTGTGCTAACGGAGCTGTAACTAGCTTGATGATGAAAGAGAAAGCAAAAAAAGCTTTAACAGATTTGGGTATAGAAAATATGGAAATAGATCACTGTGATTTGAATGGATGCAAAATTGGTAATTATGATTTGGTTTTCTGCCCCTCTAATTTCTATGACAAATTTAGTTCAGTTTTAGATAAAGGAAGCAAACTTATAGGTATTAAAAATGTTCTATCTGAAAATGAATTCAAACAAAAACTTGAAGAGTCTGGATATTTAGAAGAATTAAAAAATAAGTAATTAATATATTATAATAAAAAGTAGGAGCTTAATGCTTTTACTTTTTATTATATTAAATTTTAATTATCAGGATATAAAAGTTTATAATCTTTTTTCTTTGCTGTTTCAACATAATTTTCAGGAATAGCTTTCCAATTATTAATTTTTTCAACTACAATAGGACAATCATGTTTTTCAAACCAATCTATTATATAATATCTTAAATCCTTATCGGTTTCTTTTAATACTAAATCTAAATTCTGCAAAGTTTTTAAATTTATTTTAGAACCTTGGGTAAGATGTCCTCCTCCTCCACTTCCTCTATAAGAATTAATAGCAACTTTATATTCTTTATCCAACTCAAAAACCCTACCATCAGATAATGATTCTATAATAACTTTTTTTCCATTAGGTTTAGTAACATCAACAGTATAATTCAATCCAGCAGCACTTTCATAATTATATATAGGTGTTATAGTATCATAAGAATTATATCTATTATTGAATATTAGATTACCATTGAAATCTTTTTTAAAAGCTATAATATTATCATTAATATTATCCATAGTATTAAACCATCTTCCATATGAGTATTCCATAGCATCTTTAATTTGTTTTCCTGTTAATTTCATAATATAGAAAAAATTTTCATAAGGATATAAATTGAACATATCTCTTACTTTTATGACACCATCATTTAAAACTGCATATTTACTTAAAGGAGCAGCTAAAGAAATATCTGCCTTTACTCCCAATTCAAATTCAGCTATCAAAAATTGTAATTTATGTATAAAACTCAAAAAATAGCTATCTGAAAATAAAGCTTCATCAGATGAAAGTTTTGTACTTAAAATACCAATATCTCTTCCAACCCATTTTTTCACTTTTTCTTTAGTTTCATCAAATTTAGATAAAAATTCTTTATCCGCTTCAAATTCAGAAGTTTTTATAAGTCCTCCTTTCAATTTTTTAATATTCCAAATACCATTACCCAATACCATATTAATATCAATAGATACAATATATTTTGCCGAATTTACTCCTCCATACATAGGTACTATTTTTCCACTTGGACTTCTAACCTCTTTAGTTTTTTGTTTAGTTGTTTCATCATAACCAAAAAAAGACCATCCTTGATGATCATGTCCTACAAGTATAAGATCAAAACCATCAACCTGCTCTGCAACTAATTGACTTGCATTTTCATTTTTATATAATTCTTCATCTTCTGTATAATCTAAACCAGAATGAAAAAGCCCTATAATAATATCAGTTTTTTCTTTATCCTTAATAATATTAATCCATTTCTTTGCAGATTCAATCATATCTTCTGTTGTCAAACCCTCATATAAAACTTTAGGAAGCTGTCTTTCTATTGCAGGTTCAACAAGTCCAAGTATTGCTATTTTTATACCATTTTTTTCTATTATAGTATAAGGTTCAAGATATGGATTTTTAGTATTTTCATCTATCAAATTAGCACATACCAAAGGAGCTTTCAACTCTTTAGCCATCTTATCATAAACATTATGTCCAGCCTCTATATCATGATTACCTATACAAACAGCATCATAATTAAGATAATTTAAAACTTCAGACCATATATGCATTTTATCAGAAGCAACAAAGTTATAATAATAAACAGAAGGCTGTCCCTGTAATGAATCTCCATTATCTAATAAAAGAATCGTTCTACCATCATTTTTTAACTGTTTTAAATATGATGCTATATGTGCCATAGAAGTATTTTCCTCTTTATCTGTCATAAAATTGTAAGGAAAAATCATTCCATGAATATCAGTAGTTTGAACTATAGTAAAATTAACTTCCCTATCATTATTAAGGCTAGATGAAGTGTCAGATAATTCAGATAAAAAAACTTCCATTTATTAATAACCTCTTTCGGTATATATATCAAAATTTTATTTTATTATATATAATATAATAAAAAATATAAAAATTATTCTATTTTTAAAACTTTTTTCACAATATCAATATTATTTAATATGAAATTTACAGAACTAAATATGTAATATGATGTAAATAAAATTAAGAATATCAAAACTCCTCTTTTAAAAATAGTTTTTCCTTTACTATCTTTCTCTTCAGTCCAAAATAAATCTATAATATCTTTCTTTTTTCTCCTATTTGAAGATTTATTTTTTTTATTTTCTTCAAACTTTTTATTTTTTAATAAAACTCTAAATATTAAAGATACTATAATATAAATCAAACATAAAAATATAATAAAATTGAATATCAAATAAAAAGTAATTATCTGTTCAATATCATTCAAATTAAAATTTTCCATATATGAATCTCCATATTTTTTTATATTGTTATTTTTAAAAAGGACAGGCTATAGTTTGTTTATTTTTTTAATCTGCATATCTCTTTCCAATAATGAGGATCATTAATTTCCAAATACTTGATATTTCTAGTATATTTTATTACTTTTTCAATAAGATGTTCATTTAGAAAAATAAATAAATGTTCTTATCTTTAAATCCTCCAACTGAAATTTCTTTTATTGTATTTCCAGCTTTTAATTCATTATATAATATTGTTTCTAATTGTTTCAAAAATAAATATTTTATACGATTATATAATATATTTATTTTTTATTTTGTAAAATATCATATTATGTTATAATTTACAAATACCAATTAAAAATG
>NZ_JARHYI010000062.1 GCF_029258575.1 Brachyspira sp.
AACAGTGATTTTTCTTATTGAGAGTTTCTACTGTAATAATTTCTTTCGTTATTTTATTATACTAAATATATTTCAAATGTAAAAATTTTAATAATTTCCATGAAATAAAAAAATAATTTTAAATGCTACAATCCAATCATAAAAAAAGAAATTTATAATAATCTCAGTAATTGATAAATAATAAATTTTTAAATAGAATTTTTTATAAATATTTTTACTTTATTAACTAATAAAAAATAGTTAAAATTATTTAAAATCTTTATAAAGCATACTAGGCTGAACATCTGTATTATTCTGATATTTGCTGCTTGCATACTCTTTATATTCTCCGTCTATAGTATGATAATAAAGCTGAGCTATTTCAACATTCGGATATATTATTATAGGCTTTATGCAGAAAATTTCCAAAGTCCAATAACCAGCAAAACCTACATCTCCGAAACCTGCTGTAATATGAATGAATATTCCAAGTCTTCCTATAGATGAACGTCCTTCTATCATAGGGACATATTTTTTTGTATTGGTATATTCCAAAGTTCTGCCCAAATATAATTCATTAGGCTTTAATTGATAACCGCTTTCAGGTATAATGATCTCTTCAACTTCATTTTGTTTTTTCATATCAAGTTCTTTCTCTTTGTATACTAAAAGTTTATTATGAAGTTTAACATTATAGCTATTTGAATTTAATTGTTTTCTATCGAATGGTTCTATTATTATATTTTTATCTAAATTTTTTTCTATTTCAAGTCCTGATAAAATCATTTGATTATTAATCCTGCAATTTATTATAGTTTACAAATTATTTATCTTTATTTTTCGGTATTATTATAGTATAATTTATATAGCAAAAAAAATTATGGAGTTATTAAATGCTATCTGTAAATTATAAAAATGTACTAGGATTTTTAAAAGAGCATGAATTGGAATATCTTGCTGAAAAAGCTAAATATGCAAATGAACTTTTAGAAAACAAAAAAGGTGCTGGAAATGATTTTTTAGGCTGGGTTGATTTACCTACTGAGGCTTTAAAAATGGTTAAGGAAATTGATGAATTAGGAAAAGAGATTAGGGAAAATGTTGAAGTTTTAGTATCTGTTGGTATAGGCGGTTCATATTTAGGCGGAAAGGCAGTTATTGAATCTTTCTTAAATCCTTTCTCACAGGCTAAAAAAGGAAATACTCAGGTTGTATATGCAGGTCATAACATGAATGGAGAGTATTTCAAACATTTATTGGATTATTTAGAAGGTAAAGATTTTTATATTAATGTAATATCAAAAAGTGGCACTACAACTGAGCCTGCTATAGCTTTCAGAATGTTAAAAGAATATGCTGAAAAAAGATATGGTAAAGATGGAACTTCTAAAAGAATAATAGCTACTACTGATAAGGCAAAAGGAGCTTTAAAAACTTTATCTGATGAGAATAAATACAGAACTTTCGTTATACCTGATGATGTAGGAGGAAGATATTCTGTACTTACTCCAGTAGGACTTATACCTATAGCAGTAGCTGGAATTAATATAGAAGAGTTTGTTAAAGGTTTTGATTCTATGGCTAAATTAACTAAAGAAATGGATTATAAAAAAAATCCTTCTATGTTATATGCTATGATTAGAAATGCACTTTATGCTAAAGGCTACAGCACAGAAATAATGGTAAATTATATACCTAGAATGCATTATATATCTGAATGGTGGAAACAATTATACGGAGAAAGCGAGGGTAAAGATAAAAAAGGTATATTCCCTGCTTCAGTTGATTTCTCTACTGATTTACACTCTTTAGGTCAGTTCATACAGGACGGAAAAAGAGGATTATTTGAAACTGTTATAAGAGTAGATAAAGAAGATATTGATTTAACAATGAAGAAAGAAGCTTCAGATCTTGACGGACTTAATTATTTGGATGGAAAAACTTTGCATGAGATAAATAAATCTGCATTAGAAGCTACAGTTCTTGCCCATGTTGATGGAGGAGTCCCTAATATTATACTTGATTTAGATAAAATTACTCCATTCACTATAGGAGAGCTTTTGTACTTCTTTGAAAAGGCATGTGGTATATCAGGTTATATGCTTGGTGTCAATCCTTTCGATCAGCCTGGTGTAGAAGAGTATAAGAAAAATATGTTTGCTATGCTTGGTAAGAAAGGATACGAAGAAATGGGTAAAACTTTAAGAGCTAGATTAGGAAAATAATATTATTAAAAATCATAAATACCTCTGCTAAAAGCAGGGGTATTTTTTATTTATAATTATTTATTTTTTATTAATGGATATCCAAGTTTTTCTCTTGATTCAATATAAGCAGCAGAAACTTTTTTCATAAGCTCTCTTACTCTTGCAATATATCCAGCTCTTTCTGTAACGCTGATTGCATTTCTAGCATCAAGCATATTAAATACATGTGAACTTTTCATTACCATATCATAAGCAGGGAGTATGCATCCAACCTCCAAACATTTACTACATTCTTCTTCATACTCTTTAAAATGTCTGAAATACATATCAATATCAGCCACTTCAAAATTATATTTAGAAAATTCTTTTTCGCCTTGCAAATGTACATCTCCGTATTTTATTCCATGTCCCCATTCTAAATCATACACATTATCAATATTTTGCAAGTACATACAAATTCTTTCAAGTCCATAAGTTATTTCACCAGTTATAGGTTTTAAATTTATACCTCCAACCGCTTGGAAATATGTAAATTGAGTTATTTCCATACCATCAAGCCACACTTCCCAGCCTAATCCCCAAGCACCTAAAGTAGGAGATTCCCAATCATCATGAACAAATCTTATATCATGATCTTTAAAACTTATTCCCAATGCTTCTAAACTTTGTATATATAAATCTTGAATATTTTCAGGAGACGGTTTCATTATAACTTGATACTGATAATAATGCTGGAGTCTATTAGGGTTTTCTCCATATCTTCCATCTGTAGGTCTTCTTGAAGGTTCTACATAAGCTACACTGAAAGGTTCAGGACCTAATGCTCTTAATGCTGTTGCTGGGTTAAATGTACCAGCTCCTACTTCTAGGTCATAACCTTGCTGTATTATGCATCCGTTTTCGCTCCAGAATTTATTTAATGACATAATTAAATTTGTGAAAGTCATAATTTATTTATCTCCGTTCTTTATATATTAAAAAATATTATAATGCATTCAATTATATAATATCATCAATTTTAATGCTATAACTTTATAAAAAATATTTATTAATCAATCATTTTCTGATAATAAAGTTTGCATTTCATTATAAAGTCTTAATAAATCCTCTGCTGCCCCTTTTTTTACTGTGAAATTTTGAAATCCTTCAACAGTTTCCACTCTTATATCAGTTAGTACTTTCATATCTTTTATCATATTTTCAGCATTTATACTATAGCTTCTATCCACATAAGATGTATCCATAAAATATATAGAAGTTCCGTATATTATTTCTGTTTCAGTTTTTGGAAATAATGATGTATAATTTAATGCTGTATATGTACCGTCTTCAAATTTAAGTATAATCTTACTATTAGGATTTATGCTGAATGATTCATCTGTAATATATTGAGCTTCTAGTATTATTTTATCAGTACCGCTTATACTTTTAAATCTAAATTTTACAGTTGCTGACCAAAAATTCATATTAATATAATCAGTTTGATAGAATTTCTGTCCGTAAAAAGAATCATTTATCAAATGCACTTTAGCCGCACAAGATGATAGGGATATCATCAATGCAGTAAATAATAAAAAAGTCAGTATTTTTTTCAAATATATCTCCAAATATGTTTTTTATATTATATAACCTATTTATTTTTTGTAAATAAAACATATAAGGTATAATTACTGTCATTGACATTTAAGTATATTATGTTATTATTTTATAGTAAAATATACATAATTTTAGGACTATAATATGGAGTTAAAAAGAGTTTTTGCCTGCGGAGTTAGTTGGGGTGATGGAAACCATTCATATTTTGAATAATTAAAATAGATAATTATTCTACTATTGTTTATAAATATTTTTTACTTGAAAGGAGTTATTACATATGAATAATAAGAAAATTTTATATTGCGGATGTCATTATGGGGATAATAAATATTATTCCAATTTGTTTTATAAGTATAATAGAATTTTTATAGGTTATTGGAAACAAAATGGAAATGGAGATTGGGTTGAGAATGAAC
>NZ_JARHYI010000136.1 GCF_029258575.1 Brachyspira sp.
GGTGATATACATAAATATTATAGACATAGAATAGACTGTAATAAAATAGATTTTCCTAAAATATCCATTGAAAAATTATCAAAAGATATTAATAAGATATCATATGTTGAAAATGGTGATTTAATAGTTGTAGATGCATCAGAAGATTATGAAGGAGTTTGTATAAGTGCTGAAATAAAAAATTTAAATTATAAATTAGTATCAGGATTACACACTTTTTTATTAAGAGATAAAGATAAAATTTTTGCTGATGGATATAGAGGATATATTTTTTATAATCATGATGTTCATATACAATGCTGTAAAGTTGCAACAGGTATATCTGTATATGGTATTACTCAAGAAAATTTAAAAAATATTAAAATTATGATCCCACCCCTAGAAGAACAAAAACGCATAGCGGAAATTTTATCATTATGCGATGAAGTAATAGAGAACCTCACGGAGTTAATAGAAAAAAAAGAACTTTATAAGAAAGGCGTAATGCAAAGACTCTTAAGAGGCGAAGTACGATTTAATGGTTTTAATGATGAGTGGAAAAAATATAAACTTTCAGATATAGGTATTTCATATGGAGGACTTGTAAATAAAAATGCTTCAAATTTTATAGATAATTGTAATGCAAAATATGTAACTTATAAAAGTATATATGATAATAATAAAATCAATATTAATAGATTAGAAGATGTTTATGTAGAAAAAAATGAAAAACAAAATTTAGTACAATATGGAGATGTTTTTTTTACTATTTCATCAGAAACTCCAGATGAAGTGGCAATTAGTTCAGTTTTATTAGATAAAGTTAATAATACTTATTTAAATAGTTTTTGTTTTGGTTTTAGATTTGATTTTAATATATTATTACCAGAATTTGCTAGATATTATTTCCGTTCAAATTATATAAGAAAATGCACTTATAAATTATCTCAAGGCAGTACAAGATTTAATTTATCAAAAAATAAATTTTTAGAAATGATCATTAATATACCAAGCCTAGAAGAACAAAAGAAAATTGCTGAACTCATTTCTGTAATAGATGAGGAAATAGAAAATCTTAAAAAGCAGCTCGAGCTTCGTAAACAGCAGAAGAAAGGGTTAATGCAGAGGCTTTTAACTGGGGAAGTGAGGATTTAAGGATTTTTAATATTTGATTTATTTTTATTTGTGAATGTATTGCAGTGTAACAGGCTAGTACATTGACTTTAAGTATTAATATTGTATGATATAGTATAACGTTTATATTAAATGATATAAGAGGATAAAATAATGATTTTTGATTATAAAGGTATTACAAATAAAAATAAAGATTTAATATTCGTTGCTGGTCCTTGTGTTATAGAAAGCGAAGAAATGACTATGACTATAGCAAAAAAGTTAAAAGAGATAAAGGATAAATTAAATATACAATTAATTTTTAAGGGAAGTTTTGATAAGGCAAATAGAACTTCATTATCATCTTTTAGAGGTTTGGGTATGAAAGAGGGGCTTGAAATATTAAAAAATGTAGGAAAGGAATTTAATTTTTTTACTTTAACAGATATACATGTACCAACTGATGCTGAAGAAGCTGCTAAATATGTAGACTTTCTTCAAATACCTGCTTTTCTTTGCAGACAAACTGATATGCTTAGAGCAGCATGCGAAACAGGAAAGGCTGTTAATGTTAAAAAAGGACAATTTATAAGCGGATATGATTGTAAATATATAGCCGATAAATGTACCGACGCTATTAATGAAAACAGACTTTTTTTATGTGAAAGAGGTACTATGTTCGGATACGGCAATTTAATAGTAGATATGAAAAATTTGGAGATAATGAAAAATTATGCTCCTGTTATGTATGATGCTACTCATTCTCTTCAAATGCCTTCAGCTAATAATGGACAGTCTGGAGGTGCTAAAGAGTTTATACCTGCAGTATTAAAATCTGCTGTTGCTTTGGGAATAGATGCTATATTTATGGAGGTGCATCCTAATCCTGATAAAAGTCCTTCAGATTCAGGAACTATATTCGATTTGAATAAGGTTGAGGAATTGTGGAGTCAAATTATAAAGATTAATGATTTAGTTAAGAGTTTTAATTAAAATATTGAAATGATTATAATTTTGCAATTTGTAATTTTTCTTCTTCTTTTTCACGACGCAAAAAGAACAAAAAAGTGCAAATAAAAATATTTTTAAATGAAGTTAATTATATTTCATTCTAATATAAACCATTAATTTATAAAAATTTATATTTTGTTATGTTGAATGCTGATGTGTATCAAAAAATAAATATTGCTTTTCTAAAGGTATTTATTTAATAATTAAAATGCAATTAATCAAACAAGATATAATGTGATTTATGCTTTTGCAGCTTTGGATAAAATCTAGGAAAAGTTGAATAAATTCAAAAGTATTGTTATAAAATATAATTGTTTATGTATAAATTAATAGAGTTATTTTTAATAAAATTAGGAATTTAAAATATGAAAAAGATAGTTATTATACTTGCTTCAAGAATAGGATCAACAAGACTGCCTCAAAAGGCTTTAAAAAAAATGGCTTGCTGTGATAGTATGCTTGAACTTATTATTAAGAGATTGAGAAGTTCTAAAAGAGCTAATGATGTAGTGGTTGCTACTGAAGAAAAATCTTATGAGGCATTTAAAAATATATTTGAGCAATTGAAATGCAGTTATTTTGTTGGAAGCGAGGAAGATGTTCTTAATAGATATAGAAAGGCTGCAGAAAAGTTTAATGCTGATATAATTGTAAGGGCTACTGGTGATAATCCTTTGGTGAGTGTGAAGGCTTTGGATATGATTATAGATTATCATATTGAAAAGAATGCTGATTTAAGTCATTATGATTTGCTTCCTTATGGTAGCGGTGTTGAGGTTATAAATTATGAGGCTTTAAAATTTGCTGATGATAATTCTAAAGATAGTTTTGAGCATGAGCATATTACTCAGTATCATTATAGTAATTCTGATAAATTCAAAATAGAAAATCCTCAAGTTAATGAAGATTTTGCTATGCCAGAATTAAGAACTACAGTTGATACTATAGAAGATTATAATAATGTATGCAGAATTTTTAATAAATATAATAATGATATATATGTGGATGTAGATACTATAATAAGAGATATAAGAAATGGAAGATGATAAAAGTTATTATGTTTATATAATATTATGTGAGAATAATAGTTATTATACAGGTATAACGAATGATCTTATAAACAGATTTAATAATCATGCTAAGGGTAGGGGAGCTAATTATACAAAATTGTATAAGCCTATCAAATTTTTATCAGCTTGGCAAGTAGAGAATGTAAATATTGCTTTGAGTATTGAGCATTATATAAAGAGCAAGGATAAAAAAATAAAAATTATGTTTACTGAAAATCATAGACTTCTTAAAAGCTATTATGTAAAAGAAATGAAAAATAAGAAGAAAGATTTTAATAGTAAAATAAGTATCAGAAGTGTATCTAAAATAGATATAGATAAAATTAATACCATAATCAAAGACATAAATTGTAATGGAAAATAATCTTGATTTTCTTTAATTTGACAATAATATATTTTTACTATATTGTTATTTAACAAATTAATTTATTAAGGAATTATTATGTCTTCTTTAAATACTCAAATAAGAAAAGATATAGTAAGTATGGTTTATAATGCCAATTCAGGACATATAGGAGGTTCTTTATCATTGGTAGAGATAATGCATACACTATATTTCAAGATTATGAACATAGACCCTAAAAATCCAACAATGGAAGGAAGAGATATTTTTATAATGTCAAAAGGGCATGCTTCAGCTGTACTTTATTCTACATTGGCACATAGGGGTTATTTTTCAACTGATGAACTTTTAACTTATAGAAAATTAGGTTCAAGGCTTCAAGGTCATCCTTGTAAAAAGAATTTAGAAGGTATAGAGGCTTCTACAGGTTCTTTAGGTCAGGGAGTTTGTATTGCTTTAGGTATTGCTTTGGGATATAAATTGGATAAAAAAGATTCTAAAGTATTTGTTATTGCAGGAGATGGAGAAGCTCAGGAGGGTAGTTTTTGGGAGTCTGCTATGGCTGCTGCTAATTATAAACTTGATAATTATACTTTGATAATAGATTATAATGGCTTGCAGATAGATGGTAAGAATGATGAAGTTATGAGTTTAGGCGATTTGGGATCTAAGATGAAAGCATTTGGTTTTGAAACTTTTACAGTTGATGGTCATAATGAGAAAGAACTTGAAGAAGTATTCAATAAAAAAGTATCAGGTAAGCCTAAATGTGTAATAGCAAAAACAGTTAAAGGTAAGGGAGTATCTTTCATGGAGGATGCTGTAGTTTGGCATGGAAAAGCTCCTAATAAAGAAGAATATGAAAAAGCTATGGGAGAGCTTAATAAACTTGATTAATATAAAGATAAGGAATAAATATTATGGAAAAAAAAGCAATAAGAAATGCTTATGGAGAGGCTTTAAAGCGTCTTGGTGAAATAAATAAAAATGTTGTAGTTTTAGATGCGGATTTATCTGGTTCTACTATGACAAAAACTTTTAAAACAGCTTTTCCTGATAGATTTTTTAATATGGGAATAGCTGAACAGAATATGCTTGGTGCTGCTGCTGGACTTGCTATTGAAGGTAAGATACCTTTTGCCTCTACATTTGCTATGTTTGGTGCGGGAAGGGCTTTTGAAATAATTAGGAATTCTATTTGCTATCCTAAACTTAATGTAAAAGTAGCGGTTACGCACTCTGGTATATCTGTAGGAGAAGATGGAGCAAGTCATCAAAGTATTGAGGATATATCTATAATGCGTTCTATACCTAATATGACAGTGATAGTTCCTTGTGATGCTGTTGAAGCCGAGAAGGCTGTATTTGCTGCTGCTGAATATAATGGTCCTTGTTATTTGAGAATGGCAAGACCTGCTACAAATATAATAACTAATCAGGATACTCCTTTTAAGATAGGAAAGGCTAATGTATTAAGAGAGGGTAAAGATATATGTATCTTTGCTACTGGTATAGTTGTTTCTGAATCTTTATTAGCGGCAGAAATGGCTGAAAAAGATGGAATATCTGCAAGTGTTGTAAATATTCATACTATAAAACCTATAGATAGAAATATAATAGTTGAAATGGCTAAAAAACATAAGAAGCTTGTTAGTGTTGAAGAGCATTCTATAATAGGAGGACTTGGTTCTGCTATATCTGAAGTTTTAACAGATGAATATTATTCTCAATTGTTAAGGCTTGGTATAAAAGATACTTTCGGAGAATCAGGTACTGTTGATGAGCTTATGAATAAATATGGTTTAACAGCTAAATGTATATATGAAGAAATAAAAAAAATAATATTATAATTTAAACAAATAAAAAGGAATGAATTTCAGAGAATTCATTCCTTTTTTAATATAAAATTAATTTTTGTATTATTTTATTTCAAATTGGATTTAAATATTTCTTTAAGTTTATTTCTGCATCCTCCGCATTGGGTTCCTGCTTTAGTATGTTTTACAAGTTCTTTTAATGTATTTATACCACGTTCGTTTTTTAAATACTCTATTTCTTCCATTGAAAGTTCTTTACATGTACATATGAAATCTTTATTCATCAATTTTTATGTCTCCTGTCTTTTTATATTCTTCTAACAGATCCTTTATATCTCCTCTGCAGCTCCAGCAAGTAATACCTGCTTTTGTTTCATGCATTACATCTTCAAGAGTTGTTAAATCTTTTAATTTTATAGTTTTTATTACTTCTTTATATTTGATCATTTTACAGAAGCACAATGTACTGTTTGCATTTTTTTCAAACATAACTTTCTCCCAAAAAAATTGATAATTCTCATAGATTTTAACAGAATAATAAATAAAATCAATATTTTATATTTTAAAAAATTTTCCGTATGCAATCCATAGCTGCAAAGTTATTACACCGTAAAGTATCAAACATAGTCCAATTATAATACTTACATAAACAGCACCAAGTATAGGATTAAATACCAAAATAATTCCAGCAATTAATGTGATTATTCCGCTTAACATAGAAAGACCCCATTGATTATATCCTATTTTTTTAAGTTCAATAGATGAAGATATTGCTACAACACCTCTAACTATTACAAAAAATGCAACCATATATGGTATGAATGCACCACTTATTTTCAAATTTGAAATAATAACGATACCACAAATTGATGATATTATACCATCTAATAGTATTAATGTAGAACCTGATTTATCTCTTAAACTAAAGAAATAAAATATGCCACTTATTCCTGAGAATATAGTTAAAAAGCCTATTGTATAAGCTAAAATTAATACTGTTTCTATTGGGTTAAATATAGTAACTATACCTGATATCACTAATAATATTGAAAATATTAACCATAATATTCTTCCTAATTTTCCCATTTATGAACTCCTTTAATAAAATTATATCTATCAATAATAATCAAAACTAGAAAAAAAACAATATAAAATTTATAATTATTACAATAAAAATCATGTAAAATCATTTTTAATAATAATTGTTCCGATAATATTAGCAATGGATAATGATATTAATTTGGATATAGTGCATACACCTGTTATGCTTAATGAAGTTTTAAGTTTCATACCAAAAGATGCTAAAATAGTTATAGATGCCACTTTAGGGGAGGGAGGGCATACAAAAGCTATGCTTGATTTTAATCTTGAAGTACATAGTTTTGAAAGAGATTCTATTATCCTTGAAATAGCAAAGAAAAGACTTAAAAATTATGATAGGTTTTACTATTATAATAATACTTATGATAATATGATAAATGAATTAGATGAGAATTTAATTGGAAATATTGATTTTATTCTATATGATTTGGGAGTATCTTTATTTCATTTTAAGAAAGCAGAGAGGGGATTTTCTTTTAAGGATAATTCAAGACTTGATATGAGACTTGGAATCAATGAAAAAAGTGCCTATGATATTGTAAATGGATATACCGAAGAAGAATTAGAGAGAATATTGAGAGATTACGGTGAAATGAATAATGCCAGAAAAATGGCAAACATTATAGTTAAAGAGAGAAATAGAAGAAAAATAGAAACTTCAAGAGAGTTAGAAAATATAATATTTCATAATACAGATAAAGCTGGAAGATATGGAAAAATACATCCCGCTACTTTAGTTTTTCAGGCTATAAGAATAGAGGTTAATAATGAACTTAATATATTGGAAAAATCAATATCTAATATAGCTTCTATATTAAAACCTAATGGAGTAGCTGTTTTAATTAGTTATCATTCTTTAGAAGATAGAATAGTAAAGAAATTTTTTAAAGAAAATGAAAAAACAAAAAATAAAGATGGAATATTTAAAATATTAAATAATAAAGTTAAAGTTCCGACAAGTGAAGAAATAAAATTAAATCCTGCAAGCCGAAGTGCCAAATTGAGAGCAGTTGAGAAAATATAAATTGGAGACGATATGAATAATAAAGCTCAAAAAGAAAAGAAAACATATTCTATAGGCTCTTTATTTATAGTGATAATTTTATTTGTAATAATAACTATTATTTTTACATTTGCAAGAAATGTTAAGGCTAATGAAATACTTGTAGAATTATCAAATTTGGATAATGATATAGAGCGTTTAGAAAAAGAGGTTAAAGTTCTTAGTGCTGAAGAAGCAGAATATTCATCTCCTAATAGATTTATAGAAACTGCTATAATAAACGGCTTTACTTCTGTAAGTGGTGATAATAATGATATATTATACTTAAAAATAGAGAACGAAAATAAGGTAAATTAATTATTTATTTTATTTTGAAGCTTTTTTCTTTTCTATTTGTGCTATTAAGGCTTTATCTAGTTCTTTTGCACTATTATATCCCATTTGTTTTAATCTGTAGTTTTTAGCAGCTGTTTCTATTAGTATACATATATTTCTTCCAGAACGCACAGGTATTTTTTGGTATGGTACTTCTGTATTTAAAATATTGTAAGTTTTATCGAATAATCCCATTCTTTCATACTGTTCATCATCTTTCCAATGCTCAAGCTCTATTATCAAATCTAGTCTTTTTTTATCTCTAATAGCACTCATACCAGAAAGTCTGCTTATATCAACAACACCTATTCCTCTCACTTCCATATTATGTTTTATAAATTCATTTTTTCTTCCTATGATTCTTCCGTCTTTTAATTTTTTGAATTCTACTATATCATCAGATATAAGTCTATGTCCTTTTGATATAAGTTCCAAAGTAGCTTCACTTTTACCAACACCACTTTTACCTAAAATCAAAACTCCTACTCCAAAAACCTCTACAAGTCCTCCATGTATTGTGAAAGACTCAAGTAATTCTTCTTCTATTAGAGATTCTATTCCTCTAATCATATCAGAAGTTTTTAATTCACTTATAATAACACAAATATTATTTTTCTTAGCTATTTCCAAAAAAGATTCAGGAGGTATTATACTGTAAGTGAATATGCATATAGGAATTTTATAACTCAGCATTTCTTCAAAGACATCTATTTTATTTTCTTCATCAAGGGTAATAATATAATTAGCTTCGCCTTTTCCTAATATTTGTATCCTTTCATAAGCAAAATCTTTAAAATATTTGAATAATGCCATACCAGGACGGTTTATATCATAGCCTAATATTTCATTTTCCATGCCGATAAAACCAGTTAAACGTCTTATCTTTAGTATATTATTTTTATTTTCATTAAGTTCAAGAAATTTTTCTACAGTTATTTTAGGCATTATATTTTCATTTCCTCTTTAGCTATAAGTTCCATAATTTCATCGGGTTTCTCAACATTAATAAGTTTTTCCAAGAAATGAGGATTATCTCTTAATATTTTAGCAATAGCAGTAAGTACTTTTAAATTCTCACTGGCAGAAGCTTTCGGTGCTAAAAGCATAAAAACAGCAAATACCTTTTTTTTATCTACTGATTTATAATTTATACCATTTTTAATAGTTGCCACACTAAGAACAATATTTTCTACAGCATCAGTTTTAGCATGCGGTATAGCAATACCGTTTCCAACTCCAGTACTCATTAATTGTTCTCTTGCCATAATAGCATGTTCTGCATCAGCTTTATTTAAAAGTAGTTTACATTCATCTAATCGTTCAACCATTTTAGAGAGAAGTCTTTCTTTATCTGTTTCTTGAACATCTATCATTATAGAATCTTTGTTTATATAGTCTATCAAACTCATTTTATTACCCTCCAAAATGGTTAATTATATATTAAATTAAATATCAAACATTCTTATCAAAACAAAAGAATTATCAGATTCCTTATATAAAGCTTCTGCTTGTTCTGTTATACTGCTTATATAAACTACAAATTTGTTATCGCTATTGTCAGTAAGATAATTTACAGCCTCGCTGACATTGTATTCTTTTATTAAATAATTTTCACTTTTACTAGCATCTATATTATTATCAGAAGTTACACTCACTTCATCTATATTCCAATATTCTTCATTGTGATTATATATTTCAAATACTTTATTATCATTTCCTTTGAATAAGAATACTGGGAATTTTCCTATTTTTATACTATATAAATCTTCACCCTGTTTAATAGGAAGATAAGCCATATATGGTTTTTTATCGTTGTTAAAAAGCACAACAGCATCTAATTCATCTAAAGGCTTTTCATATATTCCTACTGTATTAATATAGTAAGAATTATCCTCTTCTTCAGTTTGAATGCTTTTATCTACAACTGATCTTTGACTTCTATCTATATTTTTTTCTTTAGATTTTCTTATTTCTCTTTCTATCTTTTGGAACATAGTATCTATTGCCACATAAAGATCTTTTTCCTTTTCTTTATCATGAAATACTTTTTTACCAAAAGCTATAGTGCCTTGTACCGTATATTCTCCATGCATATGTTCGCAAATAATATTGGCGTCTATTATTCTATCAGCATGTATTTTGATATTTTGCATCTTATTTGCTATATGTTCTCTTACATTTTTAGTGATTCTTACATTCTTTCCAATGATATTTTGATGCATAAAATCTCCTTTTATATTTTATCTGTTTCTCGATGAAAAAATATTCATACTTTTTCTGTACTTGGCTACGGTTCTTCTTGATATTTCAATACCTTCGCTTTTCAGTATGAGTCTAATCTTTTCATCACTCAATTTTGCAGGAGAGTTTTCTATAATTCTTTTTATAATTTCTTTAACGCCTCTAGAACCAAGTCCACCACTAATGGATCCAGAGAAAAAATATTTTATAGAAAATGTACCCCATACAGTATTAAGATATTTACCGTTAGCTATTCTACTTATAGTAGATTCGCTTAAATTAACTTCTAAGGACATATCTTTTAAAGTTAATGGTTTCATAAACTCTTTACCGTACTCAAAAAAATTAAGCTGAAATTTTAATAAAGCTTCTCCTATTTTTAATAAAGTTTTTTTTCTTTCATTGGATGCATTTATTAAACTTTCTGCCTCTTTCTTTTTTTCTTTTAAAAAGTTTATGCTATCTTTAGCTTTTTCTATATCTAATAGTTTAATATATTTTTTACTAATTTTCAAGTGCGGTATAAATGTTTCATCTGTTTTTACTATCCATTGATTATTTTCTTTAAAAATGAATAGTTCTGGAATAATATATTTAATAGATGAAATATCATATTCTCTTGCAGGATAAGGCTCTAATGTTTGTATTAATTTTAATGCTTTTAAAACTGTATCATCATCTGTATTCAAATTTAAAGCTATTTTTTTATAATTTTTTTTTGATAAATCATCTAAATAATTTTCTACAATATTGATTGCTGTATCATATAGTTCTTTATCTTTTTCTAAGCATTCTTTTTTTTTTATTTGTAATTGTATGGAAAGACATTCATTAATATTTTTGGCAGCAACTCCATATGGATCAAAAGTTTTTATTATAGATATTATTCTTTCTATTTCTTCTACACTGGAATTTAATATATCAGATAATTCAGAACTTTTTATAGTTAAATATCCTTCATTATTTATAAAGCTGCATATTTGCTCGGCTAATTCTATTTCTTTTTTATTATCAAAAGTAATATCTATTTGACTTTTTAAATGTGAGAATAAGCTTTCTTTTCCGTTTTCTATGGTGTTTTCTATTATGGAATTAATATCTTCAGACGATGATTTTGAATAGCTTTTTTGATCAAAATCAAATTCTAAAAATGGATTTTCTTCCATAGTTTTTTCTATTTTTTCTTTTAGCTCTATTGCAGGAATTGATATTACATCAAGCCATACTCTAGTTTGATAATTAAGCCTTAAATCACTTTTAAGTGCGGTTTTTATTGAAGTGTTTGATGATAATGATATATTATTATTAATCATAAAATCCAAGAGATAAATAATGATACATTGTATTTATAAATCTTTTTTCTATATTAAAAGGCGAAATTATTTTAGTGAATCTATTATGCTTCTCTAATTCATAAAATTTTATATTATATATTATCATATCTTCATCATATATCCCACAATTGATTTCACACACTATTTTTAAAACATTATCAAGAATATAGTATGATACATGCTCATTATAATATTCTTTTTTTATATCTAATTCCTTACATAATTTATCCATATATTCCATATATAATTTTTGCCCATTTAAAGATATTATAGCATCATTTTCTACATCATATTCTTTTAATTCATATCTCTTAATTTTTATCTGCTCTGTAGGCTGATTTATCTCATAAAGTTCTAATTGGCGATTCCACATTTTACAATAATCCTCATCAGAATCTATAGGGTGATATAATGTTATATAATATTTTGTTTTTTTAGGAAGTTCATATAAATCTTCATCTACGGAAATCAAAGAACCATCTTCCATATATCTGAAACATTCTATAAAATTATTATCCTCATCATAAACACCCCAAATAAATCCAAGTGTAAAATACTGCATAACAGGGTTCTCTACAAATACTTCAAAGAAAGTTTCATAATCCCATTTTCTGCCGTTAAACATAACTTTTTGTAATTTTTCTTTTTGATATGATATAATAGCATTCAATGAATTTCTTATATATATTAAATCCTTTTTGGATTCTATTACTTTTCTTTCATCATCGCCTTCTATAGCTTTTGGTAATTCCTTCAATATAGTATGATTAGTATTATCTATTATTTCTAAATATGAATCACTTAAAAGCTGAAGAGTGAATTTTTGTTTGCCGTAATTGATAATTTTATTTCTCTCTATATTGAAACCTAAATTAGGTAAAACTTTATCAAATAAATTATCTATAGGAACATTTAAGCATTCAGCAGCTTTTTCAAATGAATCTATAGCAGCATTTTTTAATACTTTATTTTGCGACATATATATAATATTATTAATTATCATCAAAGCAAATTTTTCACCATTCATTGCTATTGCAGGTATTATGTATGCCGCTAAAGATGATTTAAAATTATCATTCCAATATTCTATTTTATCATATAAATTAACTATTTGACTGTAATTTGCATAAATACAATATGGCAGTATAATATTTTTTTTACTTTCATCGCAATCATTATCTGTCCAGTATTTGTATACCTTTTCAAATGTATCCCTTACAGAATTCATATCAAATAAATCTATCATCTTATCTATATCTTTTATTCTATAAGGTTCTTTAAGAAGCATATATTCTAGTAATATATATTTTATAATTTTTACAGGTACTTTTACCGTTTTATCATTTCTTAAAATAACTTCAGATATTAAAGAGTCATCTATAAAATCAATTAAATGTTCATAATGCTCTTCATAATAATCATCTATATAAGTGTTGATATCTTCTAAAGTTTTGAATTTAAATCCTTTTCTGTTGTAATTCCATTTCTTTATTATCTTTTTTAATTCAAATTGTATTTCTTCTCTATAGGCATGTATACTGCTTTCTATATATGCTCTAGAATTGTATTCATCTTCTTCTATTAATTTTAAAGCACATTTTATTATCTCTTTATTTTTTAGATGTAATACATAGCATAATATAGAATAATTTGTAAAGGCGGCTTTATCTTTTTTGTATAAAAGTTCTAAGAAGTCTATTAAAGCATAGCTCTTATATGAAACTGCTTTCAAAAATACTTTATCATTAAAAATATTAGTAATATAATCAGAATGCTTTTTTACTAATTTTAAAATATATTTTGTGTTAAATATATAAATAGGGTAGGTATACAAATATGTTATAATCAAGTCTTTCAAATCAAGATCATAGCCTTGTAAATAATCTAATATTTCTTTAAGTTTTATATTATAAAATTCTTTTCTATCCTTAATCATTAAAGGTATTGCCAAATTGTATGGTAATGATTTCAATAAAGCTCTTACAACTTTTCTTGCATTTTCATTATAATCATATATAAGAACTATAATTTTTGTAGAAAATATTACTTCATTACTGAGAGTAACCGATATATTATATTTATTGATTGCTTTATCTTCTAATAATTCAAATATATTATCATACTTTATATTATAAATCTTTTCCAATTCTTTTCTTAGATTTTCTATGAAATAATCTACGCTGTTGTCAATCACTGAAGTATCAGCATTATTATTTTTAGCATTTAAAAGTACGCAGTTTAATATTACTTTTAATTCTATGATATATGGTATTTCTACCTCCTTTAATATATTGTAAAGTTTATGAAATGATTCCTTATCATTGTCATATAAATTTTTAACACCATAAAATATTCTATTTGAATTTGTAAGTAGATTTGTATCTAAATATTTTATTAGAAATATAAAATATCTTGGTATATTGAAATCTTCTAAATCATGCATAAGCTCATCAAAACTTTTATTTGAAAACTGCATACTAAAATTTTTTCTAGTTAAGAAGAATAATCTTATCAAATATGCCAAGTTTATAAGTAAATCTTTATTATCATTTAATATATTGTTTTCTAATATATCTATAAATTTATTAACTATATTAGCATCTTTATTTAGAATAAGTAATAGTGATAATACAGCATCTACATAATTAACTTTTTTTGAATATTCTAATAATATTGATATTTTATCATAATCTTTATTATATATTTTTATAGATAAAGCCATTAATGCTATTAATATATTATCCTGATATTCATTGATTATTTCATCTATATCTGAATTGCATATGCTTTCTATATATTCCTCTGTTTCTTTAGGAAAATATTTTTTGGCATAGTAATAATATATAAGTATGTGCATTTTAGCATTTACTATTTCATTTGATATAGGATTAACATTATATGAATGTCTTTTATATTCTCTATTCCAACTTTTTATTTTTTCTATTGAAATACATTTCAGCATAGCTTTTTTTATAGTTAGCCCTGATATTATATTGATAATAAGTATTTCAAAGATATAGATATTTTCTATGTTATGCATAGATATTACTTTGAATAGTCTTATCAGAGATTCATTTTCTTTATCATTAATATACAAATCTAATAAATTTGAGTATATCGAGTGATTATTGGATATGGAATAATTTATTTCTTTTGGATTAAAATTTATAGAGTCATTTTCATTATAGACATATTTTCTTATTTCATCTTTGTGGGGATGATTTTTAAAAATATCATCTATATAATTTTCTTTTATAATCATTATATCAGCCCTAAAATGTATATAGATGATAATAATATATCATATTTTCAAAAAAAAATGAATAATAAAAAACAATAAATTAATCAATTATGAATACGACTTTACAATTTTTTATAGCATTTTTCAAATTTTGGCTGCTCATAATTATACTTGCATCTTCATTTCCTATAACTAAATCACTTGAAAGTCTTCCTCTAGATCTCCAAGCCACTATGTTATATGGTTTCTTCCCTATTATATTTGTAACATTTTGATTTGTAAGGAAAGAGTTAGTAGAATATGTAATATAGCCATTTGTAGATGCAACTGCCTTATTTATATAAGATATACTGTATATTTCATTACCATCTTCATCGTATACTGTAGGAAATAATGAAGGAATAAAGCCTATATTTCTTGCATCTATAACAAGACTATCATAATCTGTACCAGTATCAAAGTATGTTACTATAGGTTCTGTTTTATATATACTTATATTGTTTATCAAATCTGATATAAGATGATTTGTTGTAATATCCAATGCCATAAGAACTTTTACAC
>NZ_JARHYI010000138.1 GCF_029258575.1 Brachyspira sp.
CCAAAAGGACTACCTTTATAATCCATTTTTATTTCTTTAATAAAGGTATTATCATTAATTACTTTTTCAGCATTTATATAAACATCATATATATCACTATTTTTAAATACTTTACTATAATAATTCAATCTGAAATTATATATATAATTTGTTATATTCTCATTAGAATAAATAAAATTTGAATCGAGTTCATTGGCATTAGTTATATTATTTAGTTTTAAAGTTTCATTTACATTTAAATTTATATTATTTAAAAAACCTTTTCTTTCAAATTTACCTAAAATAGCTAATACTATTAAAGATAAAACACAGATTATGACTAATAAAATATATATTTTAAAAAATATTTTTTTATTTTTCACAGACCACCCCATAAAATACAAAGATAGTATTTAGATTGATAATTTTTTTGTAGAAATTTATGCTTGTTGCTTGTTGCTTGTTGCTTTAATATATTCATAATTAGTATAATACAATTAAATAAAAAATAGTCAAGTATCTATTATATCATATAATATTTATAAAAAATACAAATATAAGGAATATACTTAACATATTATAAATAAAAAAATGGAAAAGTTTTAATACTTTTCCACTTTTATTTAGTAGTTAAAAGTAAATAAAAAATTACTTACCAAAAACTGCTTCATAATCTTTTTTAAATTTTTCTATTCCTTGATCAGTTAATGGATGCTTAGTCATTTGAAGTATTACATTATAAGGTACAGTAGCAATATCAGCACCAGCTAATGCACATTCTGTAACATGTATTGGGTGTCTTACACTTGCTGATATTATTTCTGTTTCTATTGCATGAGTTGCAAATATTTCTGAAATAGTTCTTATGAGTTCAAGCCCATCTGTAGATATATCATCAAGTCTTCCTAAAAATGGAGAAACATAAGTAGCTCCAGCTCTTGCCGCAAGTAATGCCTGATTAGCTGAGAATATTAAAGTAACATTTGTTTTAATTCCCTCTTTAGAAAGAACTTTTACAGCTTTTAATCCTTCATCAGTCATAGGTATTTTCACTACCATGTTTTTATGTATTTTAGCTATTTCTCTAGCTTCTTTAATCATATCTTCAGCTTTAACAGTAGTAGCTTTTACCTCTCCAGATATAGGACCATCAACTATAGTAGTAATTTCTTCTATAGTTTTTTTAAAATCCTTTCCTTCCTTTGCTATTAAAGAAGGATTAGTAGTAACTCCACAAATAACTCCCATATCATTAGCTTTTCTGATCTCATCAACATTTGCTGTATCTATAAAAAAACGCATTTTATAAAACTCCTTAAAAATTGTTTTTGTATTATAAATCTTAGTAAATATTTTATCAATAGAATTTTATTAAAATATATAAAGCATCATTTTTTATAATAAACAAATATAAAAATTATTTCTCATTAATATCAGCTATTAAACTATAATAATGTTTATTTCCCTGAAAAATATCTTTTGATAATATCTCTTGAGCATTTTCGTATTTGTATATTTCTGAATCTTTACTAATATTATTCTCTAATAGTAATGTATTATTCGTAATTTTATAATATTTATGATATGTACTTATTGTATTATCAATTTCTTCTTTATAAAGTAAAGATATAATACTATTTTTATAATTGGTAACACCAGCATTTATAGCTATAAACATAGCTATATTTTCTGGAACAAAATTAACAGGTGCTTTATATGCTCCATTAGTACCGTCCCAAATTAATATTGGAGTAGGGGTATTATCATTCAAGAAAGAATTTTTTATATTATCATCTATAGTAGAATTTTCTATAATTCCACTAACATAAGGATAAAGATGATCATGCTTAAAGATTATAAGAGCATTAGGAGAATATTTAAGTATAATATCTCTAGTCTTTATTATCTCCATAGCAGTCAAAACAGAATTATCCATAGTTTCAACTAGATTGCCTACATCTTTTTTATTAAAATAAGAGAAAAATTTTTCATTATTTTGTTTAATATTCAAATCATTGAATATATGCGATCCAGTATGTCCTAAAAAAGTAAATCCATATACAAAAATCGGCTTATCCATTTTTTCAATATTTTCATCTACATACTTTGCAATATTTTTTATACCTAAGTTAAATATAACTTTTTTAAATCCAATATTGGGTAAAAATGTAGCTAAATTATATGTATTTCCTGCTTCTTCTAATGCAATTGTATAATAACCATTCTTTGAGATTATATCGGGCAATAAACTTTCTATAATTGTTATCTGAGTTTTTGGATAAAGAGGACTTGAAGCAGTAAGCCCTGCTAATCTTGCATAAAAACTTCCACCGCCTGTATTAGGTACTATTCTAGCAGAAGAGTCTGACCATTTTCTATATTCTTCAGGAAAAGGATCTTTATCAAAAAGATTAGTGAAATGAGAATAATCATAAAAGGATTCTAAAAATATTAAAAATATATCTCTTTTATTATTAACATTTGGCAATATTAAATTAGAATAATCTCTATTATTTTCATAGCTATTTAATATATTTAATGCTTGCAATACTTCTTCTTTAGATTGAATTTCATTATTATTTCTATCATAACTAATTTTCAAATTAATTGTATTTATTATACCACATCTATTTGCATAATTTACAAAATTTATAGACCATGTCTCCACATTTTGATGTTTAAAAAATATAAAATAACAGGAAAGAAAAACAAAACATACAAGTAACAAAGATTTCTTTCTATTCATCTTTATTAAATTAATACTCATTAATACCAATAGATATATTATAACGGCAAAATATATAAAGGTGGTAATAATTATAATGGTTTTTAATCCTACAGATAATACTTCTAATAATGTAGAATACAAAATAGCAATATCAGTTATTAAAAGCACAGTATTTTGAAAAGTTAAAGCCATAGGCTCTATTATGAAAAATGAAAAAATATTCACCAATATAAATAATGAAATTGGAAGTATTTTATTATTAAAAATAACATATGCTATAATTACAAACAAATTTGAAAATACTATATCACTAATACTAAATTTTAAATTTATTAGAGAAAATAAAGGTAATATAAAAAGTAAAATGAAATAATATAATGAGGTATTAATTAAAATTAATATTATATAATCCTTCTTTATATATTTAAAATAAATTAAAGGTATGAGAATAAGAAATGCTAATATATACATAATGAAAGGAAGTTTGAGCTTTAATTTATATTGAACATCAACTTTATCATCTTCTTTTAATTCTTTAGTCGATACTAAACTTCCTAATGGAGTGCCTTTATCATCTCCCTGTTTAAATAAATAATTATTATCATATTTAAAATAAGGATAAACTCCATATATATCGCTGTTTCTAAATACTTTATTTCCATAATAATTTATTCTGCAAGAATAATAATTATCTAATATTTTACTGAAATTAGATAAATAACCTGTTCTTTCTATTCTGCCTAATGAGTATAAAGATAATAAAGTAATAGAAACTATTAGTATTGTTATAATATATATATAAAAAAATTTCTTATTTTTTTGAATTAAATTATGTATTTTTTCGTTCATTATCACAAGCCCTATATTAATGAATTTTATTTAGAACAATTTTTTGCAAAACGATGCCTGCCTAAATAGAATCTAGGGCTAAAATAATTTTTTGAATGTATTTGTTTAGATGTTGTGTTGTATTTAGATGTGCGGTGTTGTGTTTGTTGTGTTTGTTGTGTTTGTTGTGTTTGTTGTGTTTGTTGTGTTGTGTTGTGTTGTGTTGTGTTGTGTTGTGTTGTTATCATATAAAAAACCTCAATAATTTTTTATATTATACCATATAAAAGTACATAGTCAACATAAACTATTTAATCAAATCATAATAATGTTTCTTTCCCTGAAAAATATCCTGTGATAATGTTCTATGGGCATTCTCATATTTAAATATTGTAAGATTTGATACTTCATTATTGTTTATAGACGAATTATTTGTAGTATAATAAAATCTATGATATGTACTTATTGTATTATCAATCTCTTCTTTATATAAAAGCGATATCATACTATTAGTATAATCTATATTTAAATTAGCTGCTATAAATAGAGGTATATTTTCAGGAGTGAAATTTTCATCAGCTTTATAAACTCCGTTAGTGCCGTCCCATATCAATATTGGTGAAGGCTTATAATCATTTATAAAATCATTCTTCACTTTTTCATCTAAAGTTGAACGTTCTATTATAGCTTTCAAATAAGGATATAGATGATCATGCTTAAATATTATAATGGCATTTGGAGAATGTTTAAGAATGGTATCTTTTATCTCCAAAATATTTATTGCTGTCATTGCTGAATTATCTATTGTTTCTATTATATGAAGTTTGTCATTACCTTCAAAATGCTCCAAAAAGTTTTTATTATTTTCAGCGAAATTCAAATCATTAGATAAATGAGAATCAGTATGACCCAAAATTGTAAATCCTGCTGCAAATACAGGACTTTCCAAATTATCTATATTTGTACTTAAATATGTATTTATATTTGTAATGCCTAAACCGAATACTTGAGATTTGAAACCTATCGAAGGATAAAAAGTTTTTAAATTATATGTATTTAAAGCTTCTTCCAAAGCTATAGTATTATATCCATTTTTAGTTAATAAATCTGGAAGAGTATTTCCTATTTTTTTTGACTGAGTTTTTGGATAAAGAGGACTTGAAGCAGTAAGACCAGCAAGCCTTGCATAGAAACTTCCATTATTAACATTAGGTGCTATTTTTCTTGAAAGTGATGCCCATTTCCTATACTCTTTTGGAAAAGGATCTTTATTGAATAATTTTTCAAAATGAGAATAATCATAAAAAGATTCCAAAAATATTAAATAAACATCTCTTTTTAATTCTTTTTTTAATACATCTATTTTTTCTAAATTATTAGTTATTATTCCTTCAGCATTAGAATATATATCGGGATAATCATTCTTTAACTTCTCTATATAATCATTATCTATTTTTTCATTATTATAAATAAAATTATCATTTGAATATTTTATCAAAATAGAATGAATATTATTTTCCAACTTATCTATATTATCAAAAATGTATTTGGCTGATTTTAAATAAAGTTTTGATATATCTCTTTTTGATTGATATTCTTTTAATAAATTTATTGATTCTAATACCAATTCCTTACTCGGTTTTATTTCATTAAGTCTGTCATAATTTATTCTATAATTGATAGTATTCATTATACCATTTCTATTAGTATTTCTTACAAAATCTATACTCCATATATCTATATTTTTAGGCTTAAAAAACAAATAAAATCCTGCAAATATTATAAATGCAATCATCACTAATGAAGCAATTTTACTTATCTTAAACATATTATATAAATTAAAAATAAATAATAATATGAATGCCAATATAGAAGAGAAATATATTATGCTCACTGTAATAGTAATGATTTTTAAATATAATGGAAGAACTGTAATGAGGGATGCATAAAGATTAGGAATATCTGAAAAAAGTATAACCATATTAAGAACTGTTAAACTTATTGATTCTATGGCAAAAAAAGAAAATATGGATATTAAACAAAATAATGAAGTAAGTATCATTCTTATATTTTTTATATTGCCTAAATTCAAAGGATAATGCACAAGAAGATTATATGCTATCATTGTGAATATATAAGAATATAAAAAATCATATATATTGAATTTTAATTTCATCATAGAAAATGAAGGCATTATGAAATTTAATGTTATTAAATAAAGAAAAGAATTCAGTATAAAGAAAAATATATAAGCTTTATGATGATAATAAATATTAGGTATTATATAAAAATAAAGTGCTGGAAAAATGATTATAATAAAAAGAAGAAATAAAAATACCTCTTTTTTTAATTTCAATTTATATTCAATATTTTCTATTTTATCATCTTCTTTCAATTGTATACTATCATCATCAATTATCAAATTCCCATAATAACTTCCGCTCCATTTTATATTTGTAACATTATTAGGCATTTGATTAGTGTTAGGATAGACTTTATATATTTTATTATTTTTGAAAACTGAACTTTTAAAGTTTAATGTAAAATAATATTTATTTTCTATAATATGATTAAAATTTGTTAGATAGCCTTTTCTTTCAATATTACCAAAAATAGAAAAAGCTATAACAAATATAATGATTGTAGATATGAATATTAAATATGATAATAAGAATTTACTTTTTTTCATATGTTTTATTAGTATAAATTTTTAATTTGATTATTATAACAAAAGTTATTGATTTAAGTCAAATATAAAATGTTTTCTTAAAAAAATTAGAATGAAAATGAACAAGTTATATATATGTTTTTATTTTAACTTTTTTCATTGACAAACAGCTTTGTTATACTACAATGATTGATTTTGATAGAGAAGACAAAAAATGTTTTCCCCATTTATATTACTAGAAAGCCTTTATTTTCAAAATATCATGTATATGAACTATACCTATAGGATTATTTTCATTATTAATTACTACTAGATTAGTAATTTTTCCTTCCATTATATGTAAAGCTTCACCAATTAAAGTATCTTCATAAATCACTTTAGGAGAAGTATTCATTATATCTTTAACTTCTTTAGATAATATATTTTTTATATCATTATTATTTACAAATAACCTTTTTAAATCACCGTCTACTATAATACCTCTTAATTTATTAGAATCATCTACAGCAATTACTATTCCAAGTTGGCATTCTATAATTTTGAATAATGCCTCATTCAATGTAGCATTTATACCAATAATAGGTAGATTTTTTGTATGCATAATAGATTTTACTTTAGCTAATTGTCTTCCCAAACTTCCTCCGGGATGAAATACTGCAAAATCTTCAGATTTAAATCCTCGTAAATCCATCAAAGCTGTAGCCAAAGCATCGGATAAAGCTAATGATGCAGTAGTGCTTACAGTGGGTGCTAACTTTAAAGGACAAGCCTCTTCATCAACATATATAGGTAATGTAATTTTAGCATTTTTAGAAAGAGTTGATGTTATTTCATTCGTAATTGCTATATAAGGTATATCCTGTCTGCATAGCCAATTTACAAGCTCTATAATCTCACGAGATTCCCCGCCTTTGGAATAAAGCAGACAATAATCATTCTTACCAATCATACCGAAATCGCCATGCATACATTCATTGGGATCAACAAAGAAACTAGGCGTACCTGTAGAAGCAAAAGTGGAAGCTGCCTTTCTTGCTATATGTCCGCTTTTTCCTACTCCTGATGTTATTACTCTTCCTTTTATTTTAAATAACTCTTTTACCGCATTCTCAAAATTTTCATCTAATTTATCCGATAAAGTTTTGAGATTTTCACTTTCTAATAAAAGAGTGGTTTTTCCTCGTTCAATTATATTCATAAAAGAATCCATTAAATTTATATATTAATCTATTACCGCACTTATTAAGTGTCCTGCCAATCTTTCTATAGCTTTATCTATATACTTTTCATCTTTTAATTTTTTTTTGTATAGATCTATTTTTTCAGGGTTAATTTTTACTGCTGTTTTCATATTGATACCCCTACTAAATAAATATATCTTCAATAAAAGATATCTCACGATTATAATGGGTATCGTCTATTAGAACTGCCCCAAAGGAACATTTTTGATTAAAACTTAATCCTTTTTCAATTAAGTATTCTTCAGCTGTCTCATATAATTTTTTCTTTTTACGTTCTGATATTGAGCAAGCTGCATATCCAAAACTTCCCTGTCTTCGATATTTAACTTCTATAAACACAATAACAACTCCTTTTGTCATTACTAAATCTATCTCGCCTCTTGTTTTTTTCCCTTTGAAATTCCTCTCTATCAAAGTATATCCAAGATTTTCGAGATATTCTAAGGCAATATCCTCTCCTAGGTCGCCTATAATTTTTTTATTAGTCATTTTTTATATTACTTTTCATTTTCTGGATCTAATATTTTTGATTTTACCTCCTGTAAAAAATTATTATCTCTATCCACACCTGCTATAAACAGCTGATTAGTTTCCAATAAATTAATTATCTCTCCATCATTAATAAACTCTCCATTTTCATTGGAAAGTATTTTTATTACAGGTCTTATAGGAAAATTAGGATTAACAGCAAAAACTAATCCTTTTCTCTTATCATTTAGAAGTACTATGCTTCCTATAGGATAAACTGTAAATATGCTAACAAAAGTTTTTGATATATTAGGATCATATTTAGTGTTAGCACTATGTATAATTTCTTTAACAGCATCATATAAAGAAACATCTTTTTTCTTTCCCTCATTGCTCTTTTCAAGCATTATACTGAAAGTTGATTTATGAACATCAGATTTTGATTTAGATGATGCTATTCTCATAGGCTTCATCACTTTTTCTACCGCATGAGCTATACTTATTATCTTTGAATATATATTGATTTGATTTCCAGAAAGTCCTCTAGGATATCCCTTCCCATTAAAATATTCATGATGCATAAGAGATATCATAGCCAAATCTTCTTCAAACCTGAAACTGCTTTTAAGGAGCTTATATCCATATACTGTATGCTTCTTTACTTCTGCATATTCTTCAGGTGTAAATCTTCCTATTTTATCCAAAATTTTCTCAGGAACTTTTACTAATCCTATATCATAAAGTATAGCACCTAAACCCAATTTTTTTACCCTATTTTCAGAAAATTTCATTGCACGACCAATAATCATCGATATCAAAGAAACATTCAAAGATCTTACATAATATTCTTCTGTTTTAGGTAAATTACTCAAATTTAAAAGCTGAAGTACGATGCTTAAATTTCTATTAACTATATCCAAAATTTCATCTATAATTTCATTTAGTTCATTAATATTAACTAAATTATTATTTTTATATCCGCCCAAATTGTTTTTTACTTTTTTAATAACATTTAAATATATCTTTTTAAATACTTTATACTCTCTTAAGAACTTATCAAAATCCGCAGAAACCTCAATATCCAAAGAGGTATTATCTTCAACAAATACCTCATTCAAATCCCATTTCTCAAATCTTTGAATATCATCAGGCTTAATAGCTACATATCCTGTAGATGCTAAAAAGTCATTATATAAATATATATCTTTTTTCTCTGCTTTAGTTTTTATATCTTGAATATTTATTTTTTCTAACTTTGCCATTCTCTATTCTGCCTTTAATTTATATATATATTTTAATATTATACTCACAGCTTCATAAAGTGAATATGGTATCTCCTCACCTATTTCCAACTGCATAAGATGTTCAGCAGTATATTCGTCAGAAACTATAGGCACTTTATACTTTCTTGCAATATCAACCATTCTTTTTGCCAAATAATTATTACCTTTAGATATCAATATAGGAGCATTATGTATCTCCCTATTATACAAAAGTGCCGCTGCATTTTTTATATCTTTATCCATTCTTTTTTTCTATCCCAGCATAATTTATTTCTATATCTATATTATCAAATCTGCTTAAATCAATATACAAATCTTCTTTTATATTCTTTACCTTATTATACAATCTTTTTTCAAATAGTTGAATATCTAATAAATATTTATTATTATCATTTTTTATAATATCTATTTTACATATCTCTTTATCATCATCATACATCAAAAAACTAAATTTATTATTCCTATCATTATTATCATTTTGACTTATATAAAGTAATACCTCTTTTAATTCTCCTTCTATCATGAAAGGTATTGGAATCATGAATACAGGCTCTTTCAAATTTCTATTTTTCTTATTTGAAGATAAAATTTTCAAAAGCAATGTAAACATATCAGAATTATCAGAAGACAATTCACCTTGAAGCATATCAAAGAGCATAAACCATATACTAAAACCAGCATTTGTATTTATATAGTTATTTAAATTTTCTGCCGTATTGTTATCATCTCCCTGAATAACACTATTAGCAAGCATTACTAATATTTCGGTTATTTCAGTATTTTTGTTAGAGTTTTTTATGATGCTAATAATATCATTAAAATGCTTAAAAATATTTCCTAAAGTATTTATTTCTTCTACAGTCAAATATACGCTATTAGACATAGCATTTAATATAAACTTTTTTTTATTGCTATCCAAATCAGGAATATATTTTAGTATTGTTTCAAAATATCTTATATTTTCTATACTAGGTTTTATACCTTTTTGTGAAAGCATAGAAGAAATTTCTGAATCATTTTTTGTTATATCAACTAGTATGCTTTGATTATTTTCATTCGCTATACTTTCTCTCGCTTCCTTCAAGCTTTCAGCATTTTTAAGAATGCTTAAAGTTACTTCTCCATTCTTTTTACTTACAATAGCAAAACCTTTATCAGTCATACCGTTTTTGAATAATGCTACCAATTTATTACCCATCACATTTATTAATGCCTTATCGTTATCTAATTTTCTCATTATAGAGTATCTTACTATATCCCCGTCTTTGATTTGAGTATTATTTTTATTGGTTATAATATTTAAATATTTATTGTTTATATTAAGCATAATATTATTATATGCTTTTTTTATAATTTGTTAATACCGTATAAAATAATAGAAAATATATGAATATAGTACTATTTTTTTAATAAAGTAAATTTTCATACTTCCGAATATTAACATAATAGTAATAAAATAATAATTAGGAAGTAAATTATGGTAAATGGATTAGGAAATTTATTATCTTTTGTTGATACTAATGTTTCATCTAACAATAATACTTATAGTTTAAATAATTATAGTTATGATGATTCTTTCGCTAATATGTTAAATAAAACACAAACAGAAAATTATTCTTCTCCTTCAAGTGTTTCAAATAAAATAGAAAGACATATGCCTGCTGAAGAGAGTCATGCAATGGAAAATTATGATTATAACGAATATAATGAATACCAAAGCACTGAGGAAACAGATAGTCAAGAATATGCTGAGAAAAAAATAGATAATAATTCAAACAAAACAGAAGATAAAAAAACTGCGAAATCTGAAGATAAAGCAGATGAAATAAATATTTCCTCAAATAAAAATGAAAGTAATGATGCTAAGGAAGGCATTGAAGAAAAAGTATCAAAAGAAAATGCTTCTAATGAAAATGTATCAGCTAAAGAAAAATTAGCTATAACAAAAGAAAAAGCAAAACTCCTTTTACAAAATACTTCTAATGATAAAAAAGTTGAAAGTAAAGAAGCTAAAGAAATAAACAGTAAAGAAATTAATACTAAAGAAAATATTTTAGCTAAAGCTGATAAAAAAGAGAATATTAAAAATTCAGAAGAGATAGAAAATATTAAAAAACAGATAGAAGTTTTAAATGCTGAGGAATTAAGTGAAGATGATAAGAGTGAATTAGAAGATTTAATAGAATCTTTAGAAGCACTCAAGGCTATGATAGAAAATGAGAATGATGATGAAAAAGCATTTGCTGAAGATAATGAAAACAGTATTGAAGTAAAGGATATTGATTCTACTGATAATAAAGAAATAAAAATAGTTTCAAATAAAGAAAATGAAAAAGCTATAGAAACAAAAGATATCAATATTGAAGAAGTATCTGAAGAAAATACTGATAATAATATATTGGCTAATGCTGATATAGATATGAATATAGAAAATAAATATGCAGAAAAGAAAGATGCTGCTGAAATAAAAAATAATAACAGCACCATAAATAGCACTATCTCAGATGATAAAGGTACTGAACTTACAATAATAAATATGAAAGATTCTCCAGAGCATGCTAATTTAAAAGGATATAATCATTATAACAATAATGTATCCAAAACTCATAACAGTACTAATATCACTGATAATATGATTAAATTCCAAGACCTAATGGGTAAACTTGTAGAAAAAGCACAAGTTGCTGTTAGTAATGGAAAAAGTGAAGTTCTAATGAGTCTTAACCCTGAATATTTAGGAAAGGTAAGATTAAAAATCAGTATGGACGGAGATAATTTAGTAGGAAAAATATTTGTTGATAGTGCAGATGTTAAAGATGTTTTCACTAAAAATTTGGATACTGTTATAACTTCATTAAGTGAGATAGGAATTAATATAGAAGGCTTTGATGTAATGTTAAGACAGGATATGCCTAATGACGGAGGATTTGAAGAAGAATTAGCAAATATGGGAAACAGATTCGCTTCTGATAATGTAAATAATATTGAAGAAGTGAAAACTGATATAAAGGCATATATAGTGCCTGAGAGAAAATTGAATTTGCTAATATAATCAATTATAAAAGGAAATTCACTTTAAGGAGATAAATAATGATATCAGCAGATGCTTTAAAAATGTCAGATAGAGAGATAAAAATATTAAAACAAGAGGTTGGTGCTTTCAATTTACAGCATAATTTTCAAAGAGATCCTACTCAAAACTCTTTGGGAAAAGATGCTTTTTTGAAACTTCTTACAGTACAGATGAGCCATCAGGATCCTCTTTCTCCAATGGACAATAAAGATATGATAGCTCAGTTAGCACAATTCTCTTCTGTTGAACAGATGACTGAAGTTAATAAAAATCTTGATTCTATGAAGAATTTTTATTCTAGTCAAACTGGTTATTCTATGCTTGGTAAAAGTGTTGAGGTTATGGATGAGGCTGGAAACAGATTCTTGGGACCTGTTGAAATGGTTATGGAAAATGATACTGGTGTAGCATTAGCTGTTAGAACTGAAAACGGACTTATTACTGTTCGTCCTGAAGATGTTATGATAGTACATTCCAGCGGTGATTTAATGGCTTCTGAATCTGCAGCTTTTTCACAAATTAGAGAAGCTCAAAGTGAAGATGAAGCAACTAAAGTATTTCGATCTTCATTAGTGGATAAAGCTCAAATCATAAGACCTTCTGCTGATGATGAAAATAGTGGCGGAGAAAAAAATGAATTTGGAGATATGAAAGCTGCTATTGAAGCTGAGATTAATACTGCTGTAAAAAGCGAAGTATCAGAAGTTGATAATGCAAGCCTAAATAAAACAGAAAAAACTCAGGGTATGATTAAAGCCGAAGAGGCATTAATAAATACTAAATCAAGCGGAAATAAAACTATTAAAAAATAATAGTTTAATAATAAAAAATAAAGCCTCTGTTATTTAAGCAGGGGCTTTTTTATTTAACGAACGCTTAATGCATTAATACTTATTATCTTAATTCTAATTTGTATAAATTCATATTTTTAATTTAGCTCTGCATATACGTATGAACACTACAAATTGAAAAAAATCTGGGCGATAGTATAATTGCAATTTAAATCCAAAATGAAAAATATGATAAAATAAACATTAATCATTTTAAACCTATAGAGTGGGATTAAAATAGGTTCAAGAAATATTCTTTGTTAATTTATCAGCTATATATTTTTCAGATGTACCTTTATCTATGTTCTGTATAATAAGAGAAACATTAGCATTACCATTGCCATCAAATATTAAATATAGTATAAAATTGGAATTATTTTCACTTTTCATAGCATTATAATTTTTATCATCTGTTTTTGAAATGATTTTAAAAATAAACTCTTGAGTAGTGGTTTTAAAATTTACCGTTGAATCTTTACTTACTACTAAACTAATATCTTCTTTAGCTTATACTGAACTAGGTACTGTTGTATATTTCGCTGTTCCTGTATATATACCTTCATAATTAGCAATTGTAATATTATTATTATTATTGTTGTTATTATTACTTGAACTATCTAATGGACTATCTTTGGCACAAGAAACTGCCAATATTAAAAATACTGATAATAAAAATATTTTTCTTTTCATAATTTTATCTTTAAATATTATTTATCTCCTTTATAAAAGATATTAATAAAGAAAATGTAATCTTTATATTTTGATTTATATACAAACCCCACCCTTTTATTTAATATCTAGTTATTAATTATAACATTTTATATATTTAAAACAACTACTAAAAATAAGGCTGCCCACCCAAGTATTATTTAAATTTTTTGACTTTTCAACGCACGCTTAATACATTTTTATATATTATTTAAATTGCAATTTTGTACAAATTGATATTTTTAATTTAGTTCTGCGTGCGTATATAGACACTACAAATTTAAAAAACTTAGGAGGATAATGCAAAAACAGATTTAAATAATAAAAAAATAGAAATATTAAATACAATTAAAGCAAACAATATAAATGGAGAGTATATGTAAAAAAGGCAAAAATTATGAATTTAAATAGTCATAGAACCTTTGAGGAAGATAAACATTATCATAATCATCTTTCAAAGCCTCTCTGAAAAGCTCTGCCATCTCTTCAACTTTGAAACCAGCTATACCGCATCCTATCTCAGTAACCAAAAAATTTAATTCTTTATGTTGTAAAGTGAAAGCTAAAAACTCATCAACATAGTTTTTTATTTCAGATACAGATATTTTCCCTGTTTTTGTATAATCAACAGTAGGTATAGCAAAAGTTTTTCCTTGAAGCCCAAAAGCCTGACCATATACCGCTCCAAAATTCATAGCAAACCTAGCAGCACCTCCTCCATGTGCCCCCTGAGTATTACTTCCAAATACAAATACTTCATTATCCTTTAATTCTTTTATATTATTTGATGCTATTCTATTCATAATAAAACTCCTATAATAATTATTATTAAATCAACACCGCTAGAAAATATATTATAATCATTATTATAAAACCTGTAATTGTTATTGATAGTATCATATTTTTTATTATTGTATTTATGATTGGATTATATGAAAAATTGGCTTTCTTCAAACCATAATAAAATGTTATAGCCAATAATAATATATCATCTAATTTTCCTACAGGTATTCTATCTGGAATCAAATCTATAGGAGATAATGTATAAATAATTGCTAAAATAAAAGGTATCCAATACCTTAATTTCATACTATTTTTATTTTGATATTTTTTATACACTCCATATTTTCTATAAATTCCATCTTCACCTAATATCTCAACATCTTCTTCATTTATCTCTACATAATCTTCTTTATTATTTCTATCATTATTAATCATATAATTTTTATTCCATTAGTAAAATATTTATTTTTATAATTCATAATATTTGTAATTAAAAAAACATTATAATAGCAAATACTGAAAATATGCAAAGATATAAATAATAATTATTATATAATATATGACTTAATAGTCAATTAAAAATAAAAAAAGAATAGCTAATAAAATATTAACTATTCTTTCTATTTATTAATTGGAATTAATTATACATATCTTTCTCTTATATAATCAAAATCATCTTTATTTAATACAGAAACGGCAAGAGGCACTAATATATTTTCTTCTTTAAAAATCATATCGGAAATATGATTTTTTATAGTTTCTATTTTTTCCTTTTTATCATTATCATCTATAATGTTTTTTATTTCATTTAGAATATCTTTATCAACTTTGCTCATCACCTTTGAAGGCTCATCATTTCCATATTTTTTTAAAGCTGTAAAAAATAAACTTTCTTTTTTGGAATAATGTTTACTTATAATATCATAAAGATTTTTTAATAAAGAAATATCATCTATACTTTTTATATCATTAAGTATTTTTTCTATAACTCTATTTTCTTCTTTTAATATTTCTATCGCCTCATAATCATTATCTGTTAAATTATCCATAGCATCTTTTAAAAGCAAAGTTCTTATATAAAAAAATTTTTTAGCTTCATCAATGCTCATACCATTCTCCACAAGTTCATGCATAGCATTATGAACTTCCAAAGCTGATACCTTGATTAACTTATCTTCAAATTCCTTCTTTATATTATCTATATCTTCACCATTATGTAGCTTCACTATAAGAGATTTTAATATATCATTTCTTTCATCTATATTTAATGAGTTACTATCTTTGAAATCAAAACCATATTCATTAAATTTCTTTCTAGCATCATATAAATCTATATTTTTCATACAAATAGCTTTATAAACTGTCATTTTTCTCGCTATAGTATTAAACATTATAGGATTTTTTATCTTATCAAATCCCAAACTGCATAAAATATCTTTTATTTTTGGGTATTGAATGCATAAATTATATACTGTATCATTAATATCTATATATTCCATTATTACACCTTTCAATAAGTTAGAACTATCTAACATATTATAATATATTCTAAAAATAGTCAATATATATTAAATATGATAATAAAAAATAATATTATTCCTTATTGCTTTTATAATATCAATCTGTTAATATTAAATAATTATTAATAACAATAATATTATTTTGATTTTAAGGAATTTTTATGAGTAATTTGAATGAAGTAAAAAATGAATATCTTCAAATGTTAAAAGACAATATCATACCATTTTGGCTAAAAAACGGACTTGATAATAAACATGGTGGATACTACACTGCATTAGATAGAAAAGGAAATCTTATAGAAACAGATAAATCAGTATGGTTTCAAGGAAGATTTGCTTGGGTATTATCTACTCTTTATGCTGACTTTGAAAAGAAACAGGAATATTTGGATGCTGCAAAATCTGGAATAGACTTCTTAGAAAAATACTGTTTTGATAAGGCAGGAGATGGCAGAATGTTTTTCAGAGTTACTGAAGATGGAAAGCCTATCATAAAAAGATTAAGATACTACTATTCTGAAACTTTTTGTTTAGTAGCTATGGCTGCATATTCAAGAGCAAGCGGAGATAAGAGTTATGCTAAAAAGGCAAGAGAGATACTTGATAATATAGACCGTTATCAAAAAGAAGGGCTTCTTATAGCAAAATTTGATGCTGGAAACAGACCTACTATAGCTTTCGGACCTCCTATGATAATGCTTGCTACTGTTCAGGAATTAAGAAAAGCAGATCCTGAAAATAAAGATTATTACAATAAATATATTGATAACCTTCTTTCTAATATACAATTATTCCTATACGAGGAGAAAAAAGCTGTATTGGAACAATGCTACCCAGACGGAACTTTACAGGATCATTTTGAAGGGAGATTATTAAATCCTGGACATGCTATAGAATCATCTTGGTTTATATTAAGAGAATCTATAGAAAGAAATCATGATAAAAAATTAAAAGATCTAGGACTTAAAATATTTGACTGGATGTGGGAATGGGGCTGGGATAAAGAGTATGGCGGTATTATTCAATATATGGATGTACTTGGAAAACCTAAAAGCGAATATCATCATGACATGAAATTCTGGTGGCCTCAAACTGAAGCTGCTATTGCTGCTTTGTACTGCTACTATTTCACTAAAGATAATAAATATTTAGAAAAGCATGATATGGTAAAAGAATATACAAAAAAGTTCATTGATACTGAATATGGTGAATGGTTCGGATATCTTCACAGAGATGGAAGAATCTCTACTGATTTGAAAGGTAATATGTATAAGGGACCTTTCCATATTCCTAGAATGTATATGAAATGTGTTGAAATAATTGATGCTATCAATGCAAAATAATAAATATAATTAGTTAATTAAGACTAGGCTTTTTAATTAAAGTCTAGTCTTTTTATTCGTATGCTTTTTATATAGATTTAGGGGTGGGTGGGTGGGGCTAAAAAATCAAAAAATTTAAATAAAATATATACTTTATAAAAACTTCTAAAAATATTTATTTATCTATAGTTTGAATTGTTTTAATTAACTAATGTTTATATAAATTATAATATTAAAATGATTTGTAATTTTATCTGCTATAGTTTAAAATTATTTTACTATTTTAATTTATATATAATTATACGATAATTAAACAACATTTTATTTTATAAGGAACTTTATGCCGTCTTTAAGAAAGGAATTAGAAAAAAGGGAATTTGAAACTTTAGATTTATTTACTATATCTTTTTCTTTATTTAAATCAAATTTTATTAACTTTTTAATATTATCTTTAATATGCTCATTACCTCTAATATTAACAAGTATCTATTTTCCAATATCGGTATTTGATCCTTCAAAGATAAAAAATCTTGAAGAATTGATGAATTGGTTCAAAAATGATGTTACAATAGGTTTCTATATCAATATATTATTATCTTGGATATTGGATACTATATCTATTATATCAGTATCATTATTAGTAGAAAGATTAATTTACGGCAACATTAAAAGTGCAACTTGGGCTATTATAAAAAGTTTTAAATTCTTAATACCTACCCTATTTACAACTTTTATATATTTTATATTAGTGTTTTTAGGACTAACATTCTTTATAGTTCCAGGTATAGCTTTAATAGTATTTTTTGTATTTATTAAAAATGTTTGTTCTTTAAGGCATACTTGGGGAATTAATGCTTTAAAATATTCATATTATTTGGTAAAGCCTAAATTTTTTAAAACTCTATTTATGCTGAGCTTTATATTCTTTTTTCAGCAGGTATTTGCCATAACAATTTTCCCAACTTCTATAGAAAATAGAGAGGGGTTATTATTATTTTTCATTGCTACAATAATACTGAATATATTTGATATATATTTTAAAATCATTATTACTCTATTCTTTTTAAACAGAGATTATATAAGCAGTATGTATACAGATAATAATGATACTGAAGAAAATAATAATGAAGAAGAATAAATGAAATATTGATTATTATAAAGACACTATATTATATTATTATTTATCTTTCAGCAAAGTGCCTATTCCAAAATTATCATCTTCAACAGTACCCTCAGAATCTGATGTAAACTTTAATGTAGCAGAGAAAGTTTTATCCGATTTTATATTCATTTTGTATCTGTCATTTCCTAAATCATCAATATCCGAAACTTTTATATCATTATAAAATAAATTTTCTTCACTTTCTATTATAATACTGCATTCATTATTTGGAAATTTCGCATGCCAAATACCTATAAAATTGCTCAAACCTACACTTTCTCTTGGTGGTTCTTTATATTTTTCTGATGCTGATGTTGTACCATCTGTATTAGAATTGCACGATACTATATACATTATGAAAAATACTGATATGAGAATTTTTTTCAACATAGTTAATAAACTCCTATATACAATATTATTCATTATATAGTAATTATTATTTATAACAATAATATTAAAAAAAAATATTAATTTTTGATAATAAAAAAAATCATAATTAATTTATATAGCTAATTCACCAGTAACAGTATTACGACCATTAAAAATATAAATACTGCTACTCTGTTATTAAATCTTAATGTTACACTTTGAACTTCAAATTTATATTCAACAACATATTCTTCATTACCATTATATTTTATTTAAAGTCAGTTCCATGCATTACTACAGTACCATCTTCCTTTATTGTTATTGTACTATATAAAGAACTTCTTCGATCTGAAATAAGTTTCCATTATACAACATAATGTTTTAGCCCTAAACTTTTTGGGTCTGTTTTATTATCATTATTATTACAACTTAATATTAATAAATTAGATAAAAATAAAATTAGACGATACTTATATATATTTAATACAATAAAAATATGTTTGGTAAATTAATCGTAAAACCGTGAATAATATAGCAAATACATAAAAATACTACTTATCATTAAATTTAAATATTCTAATTAAATTATTAGATTTATTTTAATAATCATCATAATACTTTTATAGAAATTATTTTATTATTAATATATGCAGTAAAATAAAATTATTAAAAATTCATTATCTCATACCAATAATTATCAAAGTATCTATACATTCCCGTACCCGGTGAATAATAGGTATATATCTCTTGAAAATTTATTAAGGCATCTTTAAAAGAATTATTATTAATATAACCTTTTCTAGCCATATAAAGAAGTGCTATAGAAGGAGATCTTGATATGCCAAAATTGCAATGAACAAGAACTTCCATATCGTTTATACGCTCATCTATAAACTCAACTGCCCTTTTTATCATAGGGAAGCCATATTCAAATGAAAGGCTGCTTATATCAAGTAAATTCAAATACAAATCATTATTATTTTCATAAACAATTTTATAATTTGTACTGCCTTTTACCCCACGCATAAAACAGCTTTGACATGCATGAACAATAGCTCCTTTAAACTCTATACAATCCATATCTCCTCCGACATATAGATTATGATATAATTTTTTCATAATGATAAATCTCCAATCAATTTTCTCATCATTATAATAACATAAATTTAATAAAGT
>NZ_JARHYI010000095.1 GCF_029258575.1 Brachyspira sp.
TACAGTCTACAGTCTACAGTCTACAGTCTACAGTCTACAGCAGAATAGTTTAATAAAAAATTATTTTAATTCATATAAAAATTCAAAAATTTTAATATTACATAAATCAATATTTCTTTTTGTATTGCATCAGCAATTATCAATCATTGAAATAATTAGTTATAGCTTGAGATATAACTTTTTATCTATAAAATCAAAATATATAAAGAATAGGAGAAAATTATGAAAAAGTTAATTATTCTATTATTAATTATTTATGCATTATTTATAGGTTGCAGTAATAATACTACTAAGCCAAAAACATTTAAAGTTGGGGATTTAGTAGGAAGATGGGAAAATAATGCCAATAATTCAGATTATTTTTTAATTACTAGTGAAGGTTATATGAAAATTGGAAGTAATCAGATAAAAATAAATAATTGGTATCAGTGGGAAGAAGTTACAGAAGTTAAATTAACAGCACAAATGACAAATGATCATTTTATTACATTTTATTTTGATAGTGTTTCAAGTTGTACTTTATCATCTACAGGAACTTCTGAAAAAATATATTTTACTAAAAAATAATTAACCATATTAAAAATAAATTATATTTTTTATTAATAAATAATATATCATCATATTATTATAAATTCAAAGTTATGAATTATCAATCATAAGAGTAAAAAATATTGTTAAAGTGAATTATGTAAAACTTCAAATATAATATAATTTTGAGGTATCAAAAACATACAATCAATTTAATAAAATTTTCAAAAATCATTTTGATGTATTAAGATATCATAGACTTTATTTTAATACATCAAAAGTTGAAAATAGTTATAAATTATGTATAATTCAGCATGATAAGTTTTAGCATTTATAATTAATAATAATTTTTTATCATGTTCTAAGATTTAGTAAAAAAATATTTATATAGGAATTACAATATGAAAAATTCTTTTGCTTTACTTCAGAAAATAGGAAGATCTTTTATGCTTCCAATAGCTATACTTCCTATGGCTGGTATATTATTAGGTGTAGGAGGAGCTTTTACAAGTACAGCTTTAATAGAAACATATAATCTTACATTTTTGTATCCAGGCACTCCTTTAAATTATGTTTTAGTATTATTATTTAATGCGGGTAATTTTGTATTTGCAAATCTTCCTCTTTTATTTGCCGTAGGAATAGCTATAGGTATGGCTAATAAAAGTAAAGAAACAGCGGCATTATCAGCGGTTGTAGGTTTTTTACTATTTCATACAGTTATAGGTGTAATATTGAAATTCCAAGGACATACTCCTGATAATACAACAGTAGATGCTTTAATGGCTGCAGGATTAAGTGCAGGAGATGCTGCTGGTACCGCTGCTTTATATGCCAGAGAATTAGGTATATTTACATTACAGACAGGAGTATTCGGAGGTATTATATGTGGACTATTATCTGCATTTATCACTAATAAATTTGCTAATCAAACTCTTCCTGATTATTTAGCATTTTTTAGTGGAAATAGATTCGCGGCAGTTCTTACTATGGTATTTTTTATACCGTTAGCAGCCGTATTCCCATTTATATGGCCTAGCATATTCAAAGTGATAGTAAAAGCAGGAGAATTATTTGCTGCTACAGGATATATAGGAACTTTTTTCTATGGATTTACTATGAGAATATTAAACATATTCGGACTTCACCATGCTATATATCCTTTATTTTGGTATACTGAATTAGGTGGAGTATTAGAAGTAGGCGGTCAATTAGTTGCTGGAGGACAAAGAATATTTTTTGCACAATTAGCTGATCCTACAGTAACTCATTTCAGTGCTGCTGCTACAAGAACAATGACAGGAGGATTTCTTCCTATGATGTTTGGACTTCCTGCAGCAGCTTTAGCGATGTATCATGTTGCTGATGAAGATAGCAGAATAAAAGTAAAAGGTATATTGTTATCAGCTGCATTAACTTCATTTTTAACAGGTATTACCGAACCTATAGAATTTACATTCCTATTCATTGCCCCTCCTCTATATGTTGTTCATGCAGTTTTGGAAGGATTGGCTTATATGCTTATGTATTTATTAAATGTTGCTGTAGGTATAACTTTCTCAAGAGGAGTAATTGATTTTACATTCTTTGGCTTATTGCAAGGTATAGGTAAAACTTCTTATCAATGGATATTAATATTAGGTCCTATATATTCTGTAATTTATTACTTCTTATTTAAATTTTTAATAATCAAATTTAACTTTGCTACTCCTGGTAGAGCAGGAAGTGATGCAAAATTGTATAGAAGAACAGATTATAATGAAAAAAATGAAAAAAAATTATCAAATAGTAAAGAAAATTTAAATGATGATACTATAATAGATTTAATAGTTGAAGCACTTGGCGGAATAGAAAATATTGAAAATATAGATGCTTGCATAACAAGATTAAGAGTTACAGTAAAAGATCCAAGTAAAGTAGCAAATGATGATGTATGGACTTCACTCAATTCCAAAAAAGTATTAAGAGCAGGAACAGGTATACAAGCTATTTATGGTACTCAAGCTGAAGTTTATAAAAACAAAATTATACAAAAATACAATATTAAATAAAAAATATATATACTTTTTATATTTTTATTTTCTTCTTTACTATAGTATTAAATTGCACGGGAGCCAGAGATATTTCCTTTAAGTATTCCTTATTTTTTTGAAGTATAACATAGGAGTATCATAATTTAAAGCGGAATGTATTCTTTTATGATTCCAAAAATTATTATATTTTATTAAT
>NZ_JARHYI010000129.1 GCF_029258575.1 Brachyspira sp.
AAAATTAATTCTCTTAATCTTAAAAAATAATATGATGCTGTTGTTTTATTAACACCTATTAAAACAGAAGCTGTTCGGGCTGTAGTTCCTGCAACAAAATGTTCTATTAACTTTAATTGTTTTTCTCAGCTTAATTTACTTCGTTTCATAACTAAATTATAACAAATTTAAGTTATCTAGGACAGCCCCAAATATTATTACAATAAAAAAGTGCATACATATATAATGCATACACTTTTTATTTTATTATTTATTAGTAATTAAGATAAGTTTCTAAATCGCTTGGATTATTTAAATGATGAAGTGCTGATTTGTCATCTTCTTCTATAACTATATCCATAGCTGTTTTTCCTTCTTTGTTTTTAATATTATAATCGGCTCCCATATTTATAAGTACTCCTAACATACCATAACTTCCAATAATATTTTCTACGGCAACTATTAATGGAGTATCTCCATTATCATTTTGTTTATTTGCATCAGCACCGTTTTTTATCATATAGTAACAAACATCTGTTCCAAACCAAACTTCACGTACTAAATATGTTAAAGGAGTATCTCCTGTTGCTGAACATATAGCATTTAAATCAGGTTTCAAATCAATAATATTTTTAACTAAAGTTGTATTATGATACTTCATTGCTCTTATTAAAGGAGTATATCCGTATCCGTCTTCTAAATTTATATCAGCACCTTTTTCTACTAAGAATTTAACCATCTCTTTATCATTTCTAGCAGCAGCTAAACCAAGAGGTGTAATCTTATCATATTGTTTATTCAAATCTGTATCATCTTTTATAAGTTTTTCTAATGTTTTCATATCGCCTTTAGATACAGCATTCATCAATTCATCATATCCGTCTATATTATTGGAATCTTCGCTTGATAATAATTTTTCTATTTCATAATATTTTTCATCTTTTACTAATTTTATAGCTTCTTCTCTAGTTGTATTAGTATTAAGATTAAAAACATCATTATCTATTAACAATTTAGCTATATCATAATTTTTATATCCATAAAACATATAATCATCAACTGAGTTTAAATTTGCTCCTTCAGCAATTAAAAATTTAGCCATTTCTATATATCCGTTTTCAGCAGCTACTTTCAAAGGAGAATCAACCCAAAGTCCGTCAAAAAATTTTTGAGCATCTATATCTTGTCCTATAGATAATAAATATTTAACCATTTCTATATTATTCTTCTTTACTGCATCAGGAATTAAAGTTTGCTTTGAATCTCCTCTTTTTACAAGAAGTTTAAGTACATCAAGATTGTTGTTGCCAATAGCAATATCTGTTAAATAATAAGAATATTCATAACCATAATCTCTATTTTTATCAAGTCCTTTATCAATTAAAATTTTAGTCATTTCAGGATTATTATTTTTAACGGCATAGTAAAGCATATCAATACCGCCTTCTGTTTCCATATCGCTTGCTCTTGTATTAACATCTGCACCTTCTTTTATAAGCTCTTTTGCCAAATCATTGTATCCGAATTGTACTGCCAAAAACAAAGGAGTGGAATCTTTATATATGTATTTATCACCAAAATTTGTCATTTCAGTAATTTTTCCTTCTAGTCCTTCCTCTGCTAATAATTTTGATATTTCGTATATTGGTGCTTTATATTTATGTTCATTAAGTATTTCATCTATTTTTTTGTATCCTGTAGTCATAGGGTCTAACTCTGTACCTTGAATATATTCATTAGTATATGTAGTTTCATTAAAATTAAGATCAATATCTGTATTATTATTTTCATTTGTAGTTGTAGGATTAACATATACTTTATTAGTTTCTGTTTGATTAGTTTGAGTATTTTCCATTTGCTTAGTTTCTTTATTGCCACCGCATGAAATTATCGAAACTATTAAAATAAAAATGGAAATAATGGAAAGAATATTTTTCATAGTTTTACTCTCTATATGTATTGTTATTTTCGCATTATAAATTAAAATTATCAAAATTTCAATTATCAAAAACTTTATATACTATTAGAGCATTTTTTATTTTGACAAACAAAGATAATTTTAGTATAATACTTCTATTAGTTTCAAAATTTAAATGAAATTAAAAAAATAATAAGAGCAGTATAAATTTTGTATAATAAAAAACATTTACAAACAATAGATAGAGCAATAGAAAAAGCAAAACTTCTATATGACAACTGTATATGTTGTGGACATATATGCAATGTAAATAGAAATAATAATAAAATAGGAAGATGCAAAATATTTGAAGATACCAATCATATAAAAACTGCATCTCATACTTTGCATTTTGGAGAAGAACCTATGCTTGTTGGAGATAATGGAAGTGGTACAGTATTTTTTTCAAGCTGCAATTTAAGCTGTGTATTTTGTCAGAATCATCAAATAAGTTCTGATGGGATAGGAGAGATAATAGATATTGAAACATTAGCTGAATATTTTTTGGATTTAGAAAAACAAAATGCTTTGAATATCAATTTAGTTAGTGCAACTCATGTTATATATCCTGTTTTGAAAGGATTAAAAATAGCATTGGAAAAAGGTCTTAATTTACCAATAGTATATAATACAAATGGTTATGATACAAAGGAGCTTTTGGATTGTTTAGACGGTATTATTGATATATATCTTCCTGATTTAAAATATGTTTTTGATGATAAAGCTTTTAAATATTCTAGAGCTGAAAATTATTTTAATGTTGCCATAAATACTATAGAAATAATGAAAAAACAAGTTGGAGATTTAGTTGTTAATGATAAAGGAATTGCTCAAAGCGGTATTATAATAAGGCATTTAATACTTCCTAATAATGAATCCGATTCTTATGATGTATTAATAGAATTGAAAGAAAGAGGTTTTTTAAAAAGTACTATATCTTTAATGTCTCAGTATAATCCTAAATTTAAAGCTTTAACTTTTGATAATATAAATAGAAAGATAACAAAAAAAGAGTATGATGATATAGTGAATTATGCTCTTGATTTGGGATTTGAGAATTTACTTGTTCAGGAGATGGAGAGTTCTGAAACTTATTTACCTGATTTTACCAGAGAGAAGCCTTTCCAAAGATGAATTGATGATATAATTATTATTATAAATAGATGATAAATATAAAATTTTATAAAAGTAAGCGGAGCTGTAAGCCGTATTCTGTCATTTAAGGTAAACATTTATCTTGATATTATATCACTATAATATTCCAGCGAGCTACCTGAAACATAGGAAAAGGGCGATCCGTTTCTGTTTGCTCTTGCCTCTCATGGGGTTTACAATGCCATTTATGTTGCCACAAATGCGGTATGCTTTTACCATGCCTTTTCACCCTTACCAAATTGGCGGTATATTTTCTGCTGCACTTTCCATAGGCTTTCACCTTCAAGCCGTTAGCTTGCATGATGCCCTTTAGAGGTACGGACTTTCCTCAGTATTAGTTATTTAAATACCGCGTTTACCCACTCCGCATATTTCTTTAATCTATTATAAAACTTATAAAATGTCAATCATTAATTTTTATTTAATTAAAAAATTATTAATGAGGCGTTTAGTTGATTATATATCTAATTAAAATTTGGGTGGGTATGCTTTTTCATTTGAAGCAGTAAAGAAATAAAGATTACAATTTAAAATGAAATAATAAATATTGAGGGCGGGAATTAGAATAATTTGCTAAAATTAATTGATTTTTTAGTATTTCTTTATTATAGTCAATATATGAATAAAAAATTCTTGAAAACACATTATTAACTTGAATAAATGAATTCAAAATTTATATGTAATTATTAAATGTTTATTGATTTATTTTTTATATATTATATATTAATTATTTAGTAAACATAATTATTTATTATGTAAAGTAATTAATGTTGTAGTAATATTATAGAAGGAATAAATTATGAATAAGAAAATACCTTTTTCGCCTCCTGATATAACAGATAGTGAAATAGAAGCAGTAATTAAAGTTATGAAATCAGGCTGGATAACAACAGGTCCTGTTAATAAAGAATTTGAAGAAGAGCTTTGTAAATATATAGATGTTAAAAGAGTAAAATTATTTTCAAGTGCTACTTCAGCTATGGAAATGACTTTACAAATATTCGGAGTGGGAGAGGGCGATGAAGTTATAGTACCTGCTTATACTTATACTTCAACTGCTAATGTTATAGTTCATTTGGGAGCAAAAGTTGTATTTATAGATGCTTCTGATGATATGGATAGTTTTAATATAGATTTGAAAAAATTAGAAAATGCTATAACTGATAAAACAAAAGCCGTTATCACTGTGGATATAGGTGGAATGCCTTGCGATTATGATGGTATTTTAAAAATACTTGAAAATAAAAAAGATTTGTTTAGAGCTTCAGAAAATAAATATCAAAAAGAATTAAAAAGACCTTTATTCTTACTTGATGCTGCACATTCAATAGGCTCCATTTATAAAGGAAAAAGAACAGGCTCTCAGGCGGATATCTCTTCTTTCTCTTTTCATGCCGTTAAAAATATAACAACTTCAGAGGGCGGTGCTTTATCTTTTAATGATATAGGAAATATTAATGCTGATGATATATATAAAGAACTTTCTATTTTGTCACTTCATGGACAGAGTAAAAGTGCCTTTGATAAAAATAAAGGTGGTAAAGGTGCTTGGAGATATAATATTGAATTGGCAGGATATAAATGCAATATGAGCGATTTGCATGCTGCTATAGGATTATCACAGTTAAGAAGATATGATTCAATGCTTAATCATAGAAAAAAAATTACAGATATTTATAATAATATTTTATGTAATAATAAAAAAATTATTCTTCCGAATTTTAAGAATGATTATAGCGAATCTTCTTATCATCTTTATTTGATGAGAATAAAAGATTTTGAAGAGGAGGATAGAGATTTGCTTATAGATAAAATGTCTGAAATAGGAATAATTTTAAATGTACATTATTTACCTTTGCCTGCACATAAGGCTTATATTGATTTGGGTTATAGTATAGATAATTATAAAAATGCATTTAATATGTATAAAAATCAAATAACTCTTCCTTTATATAGTACATTGAAAGAAGAAGATGCTATATATATTGCTGAGAATATAATTAAATATTTAAATTAAAATTTAATAATGTTGTATATAATTATAATTACTATAATATTATTTATTATATTGGTTTTCTTATTTATTAATCATTTTAATATTGATAGAAACAGAAAAATAAATTTAAATAATATTAAGAATCCTAAAGAAGTATTAACTATATTATCTTTAAAAAATTATGATGAAAATTTAATTAATATTCTTAATAATACCAATATATCAGGAATTATAATAAATATTGATAATTTAGAGATGTATTCATTATATGAGTTAATCAAAAGTATAAAAAGAAAAATTAATAGAAAGATATTTATAGCATTGGATCAGGATTATAAAGCTACTTATAATATAGCATATCATCAGAAATTTAAAGTTTATCCTAGTTATATAGGAGAGAGAAAAAGCGAAGAATATGCATACAAAATAGCCTATGAAAGGGCAATGAAATTAAAATCTATAGGCATTAATATGATATTATCTCCTATATGCAATACATATTGTAGTGAAAAATCACATTTAAAAGAAAATATCTTTACCAATGATAAAATATTAGCTTCAAGACTTGTATATCAAACTGTAAAGGCTCAAAAAGAAGTTGGGATTATAACAGCATTAAAATATTTTCCAAAATACTATGATGATGAGTTATATATAGATAAGGAAACAAAAAATTTAGAAAGTATTATTGATAATAGAGAAACATTTTTAGCTGGTATAAAAGCTAATGCCGACATTATAGTAATGAGTCATATAAAAGATTCTGAAAAGTATAGAGATTTTTTAATTAATGATATGAAATTTAAAGGTATTATAATGACTGATTACATTAATGATAATAAAAATGCAATTGGTTTCGGATTGAATGTTTTTTATAAAAATATAAAGAATATAAAAACTATAATTGAAAATGATATTAAGGAAATGGATTTAGAAGTATGTTCAAAAGTATTAAATTTAATAAAAAGATTGTAAATAGTATATTTTGTTTATTTTTGATATTATCATTTATATATGCATGTAAAAAAACTCCTAATGCACAGGAGGAAATAACATATATAGAACAATTAAAAAAAGATTACCCTGATTTATCTTATTATATAGATGAAGTTGCCAAGATGGATGAAAAAGAGAGAAATGGACTTTTATTAATGGTTGGTATAAAAGATAAGGTGCTTTCAAAGGAAACCATAAAAACACTTAAAGATAATAATATAATGGGAGTTATACTATTTAGTTATAATATTGAAAATGAAAAACAATTAAAACAGTTAACATCAGATTTGAGGCAATATGTTAATCCTAATATGCTTATATCTATAGATCAGGAAGGAGGAGAAGTTAATCGCATAAATTTTGATAAATTAAAAGATATTTCTCCTAAAAATATAGGCGATTCTAATAGTATAAAATATGCATATAATATAGCATATCAGAAATCTAAATTTTTATTGGATTTAGGAATAAATATGATATTAGGACCATTATGTGATATACCTAATGATACTAATTCATATATCTATAATAGAAGTTTTTCTACAAATGCTGATACAGTATCTAAGATGGCTGCTGCTGTAGTTAAAGCTCAAAAAGATGCTGGAATAATAAGCGTACTAAAGCATTTTCCAGGTCATGGTGATACAGTTGTTAACTCTCATAATGATTTTCCAAGTATTGATAAAAATACTAATGATTTGATTTCAAAAGAATTTCTGCCTTTTAAAAAAGCAATAGAGGCAGGTGCTGAGATGGTTTTAGTTTCTCATATAAAAAATAAATATATAGATGATAAATATCCAGCCAGCATGTCCAAAAAATATGCTGATATATTAGAAAAAGATTTAGGTTTTAATGGAGTTGTTATAACAGATGATTTAGTTATGACTGGAAATATTGATAGGGGTATAGATTTTGGAATTAATTTGACTAGTAATGTATATGAGAATGCAAAAGATATGTTTAAAGATATTAAACCTGATATTCTTTCATGTGCGAGAGTATTAAAAATAATTTTAGAAAATAAATTGTCCCGTACATAGAAATATTATTTATCTTAATTAGTCTGTTTCTTTTTTCTATTGCTATTAGGATTTCTTTTATATGTAAGAGTTTCATCTAATCCTGATTTTATATATTCATTAATTATATTTACCACTGTATGATATGTAACATTATATTGTTTAGCGATATCTGTATGAGTAAGCCCTGTGTTCTTTTTTTCATCTAATGCTAGAATAATATTAGCCCTAGAGATTAGTCTTTTTGATTTATTTTCTTTTTTTATAAATTCTTTAATTTTTTCCTTTTCCTCTTCACTTAAAGATATCATATGTTTAGTTGTTATACTCATTTGAACCCCCTATTTTTAAATATATAACTTAACATTAAGGACAAGGAGATTTTTTTAAGAATAAAATTATAAAAACATATGTAAAGAACAAAATATATTTGCAGTTAAAACATTATTTAAAAATAATCTAGATAATTATATCAAAATATTAGTAATAAAAGGTGATATATTTCATTCCATTTTATATTTTATAAACCCTTGTTGTATTACAAAGATTATCATAATATGAATAAAATATCAATATAAAAAATAAAATTAGAATTTCATATAAAAAATATTATATTTATAATATAATGTTAGATAAAAAGAAGATAATAAATATTATTATTTTATTATAATTTAAACAATAATATTTCATTTTCTATACTATAATATTTATTTTCTATAACCTTAATGTATTGCTTGCTATTAGATTTGATATTATCGGCAATATTCTTATTGTTGATAAAAGGTATATTAATATTGATATTCAATATAGAACCTTTAGCACATGCAAATATTAATATGTATGCACTAAGTATATCTGTAATAACGCCTTCATTTCCATATTTTAGTATTATATCAAAAAACTCTACTAATTCATAGCAGCATTTCAAAGCATTGAAAGGAACAGATATTAATTTTTCTGCAGCTTCTGAGATAGCAGCTTTTCTTTTCTCTTTTTCTTCTTCTGTATTTTTAGGCATTTTCATTACATTCATAAATATATTTAAATTTTCAGCGTCTTTATCTATTATATCCATTAAATGCGATTTTATTTCTTTTATTTTTTCTATAGCATTATTAAAAGAATCTTGTTCTTCTTTATTTAATTCTAAAAACTTTTTTTTGTTTATAGTGAGATGTACAACCATTCCAGCCAAAGCACATCCTAAACTTCCAATAACTCCCATAACACTTCCACCTCCGGGGGCAGGTAATGGACTGTCTACTTCATTAATATAATCAATTAATTTTTTATCTGATAATTTAGACATTTATATCGCTCCGAAAATACTCATAATTTATTAGCGAAAATTGTAATATATCATAAAATAAATAGCAATAGTATTATAATATTTATGATTGTTTAAGTTCCATAGATATTGCACACTTTTAGTTTAAAAAAAATGAGATATTCCTTATAATTTAAATTGCTAAAAAAAACAAAAAGGAATATCTATGAAACAGTATAATACACAACAGAAAAAA
>NZ_JARHYI010000015.1 GCF_029258575.1 Brachyspira sp.
TATTAAAAATGCCAATAGTCCCAAATATATTGCTGTAGAAACCTTTATTATGGTATTTCTAAATAATTGATTTTTATAAACACTTCTATGTTCCCAAACATTTATAATATTCAAATTATTAAATAATGAATATTTTATAAAGAATTTATCAGAATTATTTATATTACCAATCTTCACTTTAGTAATATTATTATTCGTATTGTTATTAGCAATATCTTTTATTTCTGCTCCAATAAGAGGATTATCCAAATCTTTTTGCATATTACCTATTGCTGATGGAATATTAGAGTCTTTTATAAGATAAAAATCATCAGCTATAAAAATATCCAAATTTTCTTTTAAAGTAGGATCCATTAAAATATCACGATAAATAGAACTTTTAACCTCTAAAGTAATAAAACCTACATTTACATTATTAAATGTAATTGGATTATAAATATAGAATACTTCTGAATTTTGCTCTATACCTATCAAAAAATTAGTGTCATTATAAAGTTTATATAAAATATTTTCGGAAACATTAGGTCTGAAATTTGTACTTACTGTATACATATTATCTACATCATATCGCCAGTTAATAAATATATTATTTACTTCAGCATTATTTATATCAACATTAATATTTTCAATATCATTAAAAAATATAGAGAAAGATGATATATTATAATCATTAGCATATCTTGCACTTAAAAAACCAGATAATACATTAATATAATTATCCAAAGTATAATTATTTTTGGATAAAACTTTCATATATGTTGATAAATTCTCAGATGTATTTATGTATTTTTTTAAAGCATCTGAAACACCATTAATAAAATCACTAGAATAGCCTTTTTTAAGCATTATATCATATTCTTTATCATAAATAACTTTGTCTCTATAATGAATACCGTTAATAAAAGTAACAATAAATATCACAGTAGCCATAGATACTGGTAAAAAATTGTATATCATAGGTAAATGATATTCTTTTTTCCCAGTTTTTTTATAAATAGGTTTAACCAATATATTAAAAGCTATAGAAGAAACCGACATAGCTATGGTAATCAAGAATATAACCATTATTAGTCGTATATTAAGCATTTCAAATAATGTAACACTACCATCTAATATATAAACTATATAAGAAACTATAGCCACTAAAACTACAGCAATACCAGATTTTAGTACATATATACTGCCTATTGGTATTGACTTTCCTTTTTCAAGTTTTCTACAGTCAAAAAATAAGCTAAAAGCTATGCCAAATGCAAGTATTGCTATAAATAAATATACATATCCTCTTAAAGCACTTGACTGCTGATAAATAGTTTTTAATAATATGGAATATGAACCAACTGAAATGGCAGCCATAATTAAAAAAGATATTGGTATATATATCTTCAATCTTTTTTTTAGTTTATCTTCATTAACTTGAAAAATCATATTATCAACCTATATAAAATTTTGGTTATTGGCTTAATTTTCGGTATAATAATATCAATATTTAGAAAAATACAATATCAATATAAAATATACCATTTTGTAATATAACTCCGTTTTAATATATACCTATTCGATTTCAACTCTGCCAATTCCAATAAAGACCATATTTATTTATAATATAATATGCTAAAAATAACAACCAAAATTATAAAAATTATCTTTTTTTATTGGATTCTTTCTTTAACTCTTTTAATGTTCTCTTTTCTTCTTTTAATCTCTCTTTCTCTGCCCTGCGTTCTAATTTTAATTTTTTCTTATATTCAGCAGTTAATTTACTATTTTCTTTATCAATATCATCATCAGTTTTTTCTGTCTTAAAGGAAATAACCAACTTATATAACTGTAAGAATATATATTGAAGTTCCTTAATACGCTTATCCATAGTTTCCATATTGCTGCTACTAGTATTAGAAAGATTAGAAACATTCTCTATAGAATTTACTAACTCTTTCATCTCAGTTTCTGTAGCATTAACTACATTAACTACATCTTCTGCCAACTTATCTACACTTGATATATTCTGACTAACTGCTGAACTCATCTGCATTTGCTTTAATGATAATTCCTGCACATCTTCTGTAATATTATTCAAGTTGCTAATATTCATTAAAATTTCTCTTCTTCCTACATCAAGCTCATCATTAGCACCTGAAATAGTAGATATTAAATCTGCAAGTGTATTAGATCCCTCTAAAATCTTCTCCATAGAATCAGAGCTCTTAAAAGCTAAAGATACTGTATGATCTATTGCCTGAGTAGTCTCTTCAATTATTTCATTAATTATTTTAGAATTCTCCCCTGTATCCTCTGCCAATTTTCTAATCTTATCTGCTACCACCGTAAATCCGCGTCCATGCTCTCCTGCATGTGCAGCTTCTATGGCAGCATTCATAGCTAAAAGGTTTGTTTGCTCCGCTATATTATGTATTACCTGAGTAATATTTGTTATCTGTTTAGAATAGTCTTTAATACTTTGAATGGAATCTACAACTGACTCTCCTATATTACTTCCTTCCTGTGCTTCAGTATAAAGAATTTTAGCATAATCATTAGCTTTAGTTGCTCCATTGCTCACTGTTACAATATTAGCCATCATCTGTTGTACCGAACTACTAGTCTTACTTACAGCTTCCGATTGTTCTTTCATTTTATTATTAATATCATTAATATTTTCTAATAATAACTGAACTGTTTCATTAACTGCTGTAAATCTAGTGCGCTGCATAAAACTTACTCTAGCAGCATTAGCTGAAGATTCTGCTATTTTTGTAGAATTTGATAATTCCATTTCAAATTCCTTATATATAGTATTAAAATCGCTTATACTTATACTAATAGAAGCTCTCATATTTTGAATATTTCCTGTTAAAGTATAAGCATTATTTTTTACACTAACTATAATATTCTTAACTTTTTCCAAAAATTTATTGAAAGAATGTACAAGCTCCCCAGACTCATTATTACTAATAACTGGAAGTCTTATAGTTAAATCTCCTTCTCCTTCACTCAAAGATTCGGATACATTTTTAGCAAATACCAAAGTTTTTCTAAGTGAAAGTATCAAAGTCAATATAACTATTAAAAATGCCAATAGTCCCAAATATATTGCTGTAGAAACCTTTATTATGGTATTTCTAAATAATTGATTTTTATAAGCACTTCTATGTTCCCAAACATTTATAATATTCAAATTATTAAATAATGAATATCTTATAGATAATTTATTGGAATTCTTTATATTGACAACTTTTACATTGCTGATATTATTAGTATAATAATTATTATTTAAAGTATCTTTTATCTCTCCTGAAATTATAGGGTTATCCAAATCTTTTTGCATATTAACTATTGCTGATGGAATATTAGAGTCTTTTATAGCATAAAAATCATCAGCTATAAAAATATCCAAATTTTCTTTTAAAGTAGGATCCATTAAAATATCACGATAAATAGAACTTTTAACCTCTAAAGTAATAAAACCTACATTTACATTATTAAATATAATTGGATTATAAATATAGAATACTTCTGAATTTTGCTCTATATTTATCAAAAAATTAGTGTCATTATAAAGTTTAGATAAAATATTTTCGGCAATATTAGGTCTGAAATTTGTACTTACTGTATACATATTATCTACATCATATCGCCAGTTAATAAATATATTATTTACTTCAGCATTATTTATATTAACATTAATATTTTCAATATCATTAAAAAATATAGAGAAAGATAATATATTATAATCATTAGCATATCTTGCACCTAAAAAACTAGATAATACATTAATATAATTATCCAAAGTATAATTATTTTTGGATAAAACTTTCATATATGTTGATAAATCTTCAGATATATTTATATAAACTTCAAAAACATCTGAAAGATTATTGACAAAATCGCTAGCATATCCTTTTTTATATATTATATCATATTCTTTATCATAAACAAGTTCAGATCTATAATGCATACCATTAACTAAAGCAACAATAAATATTACAGTAGCCATAGATACTGGTAAAAAATTGTATATCATAGGTAGATGATATTCTTTTTTTCCAGTTTTTTTATAAATAGGTTTAACCAATATATTAAAAAAAATAGAAGAAATAGACATAGCTATACTTATCACAAATATAACAATTATTAGTCGTATATTAAGCATTTCAAATAATGTAACACTACCATTTAATATATAAACTATATAAGAAACTATAGCCACTAAAACTACAGCAATACCAGATTTTAGTACATATATACTGCCTATTTGAATAGATTTTCCTTTTTCCAATTTAACACAATCAAAATAAATACTAACGCAAAAAACAGCAATCAATACAAAAATGAATATATATAAATATCCTACTAATGAACTTGATAATTGGTATACCGTTTTTAATAAAATAGAAAAGGTGACAACCGAAATTATTCCTGCCAAAAGAAAAAAAGCAGGCATATAAAATTTTAATCTTCTTTTTAGAACTTCCTCATCCACTTTAAAAATCATACTCTGCAACCTACAAATTTATATATTATTTTAATCGTCGGAAAATATCATTAATTATTTAGCAGTAATAAATTAACTTGCCATAGTTTTTGCTTTAGTAACTGCCTCTTCTATAGAACCAATAAATCTAAATGCCTGATCAGGTAAATCATCATAATCTCCATTACAAATACCCTTAAAGCTCCTTATAGTGTCCTCTAATTTTACATATCTTCCCTGAAGACCTGTAAATTGTTCTCCTACAAAGAAAGGCTGGCTTAAAAATTGTTCTATTTTTCTAGCTCTTGCTACTATTAATTTATCTTCTTCTGAAAGTTCATCGGCACCAAGTATAGCTATAATATCCTGTAAATCTTTATACCTTTGAAGTATATGCTGTACATTTCTTGCCACATCATAATGCTCCTGACCCAAAATATTAGGATCTAATATTCTACTTGTTGAAGCCAAAGGATCTACTGCAGGATAAATACCTTTTTCACTAACATCTCTCGATAATACAGTAGTAGCATCAAGATGTGTAAAAGCTGTAGCAGGTGCTGGGTCTGTAAGGTCATCAGCAGGTACATAAACAGCCTGTATAGAAGTAATAGAACCATTTTTAGTAGATGTTATTCTCTCCTGTAATGCTCCCATTTCACTAGCCAATGTAGGCTGATAACCTACTGCTGAAGGCATTCTTCCAAGCAATGCTGAAACTTCACTTCCAGCCTGAGTAAATCTAAATATATTATCTATAAATAAAAGTACATCTAAACCTGCAGAATCTCTGAAATATTCAGCCATAGTTAATGCAGATAAAGCAACTCTAAGTCTTGCTCCAGGAGGTTCATTCATCTGTCCATAAACAAGACAAGTTTTATTTATAACCCCTGACTCTTTCATCTCACTCCATAAGTCATTACCTTCTCTAGTTCTCTCTCCAACGCCAGCAAATACAGAGTATCCTCCATGTTCACTTGCTATATTATGTATAAGTTCCATTATAAGAACAGTTTTTCCCACTCCTGCACCACCAAATAATCCTGTTTTACCACCTTTAATATAAGGTGCCAATAAATCTATAACTTTGATTCCTGTTTCAAAAATTTCGAGTTTAGGCTCTAAATTTTCAAATTTCGGAGGAGAAGCATGTATAGATCTATATTCTTTAGCATTTATAGGCTCGCCATTATCTACAGTATGCCCCAATACATTAAATATTCTTCCTATAGTTTCATTTCCAACAGGAACCATTATATGATCTCCTGTATCAAATATATCATCGCCTCTTGATATACCGTCTGTAGATTCTAATGCTATAGCTCTTACTCTTCCGCCACCTAAATGCTGCTGTACTTCGCATATTATATGTCTTTGTACACCTTCTATCTCTTTATCTATATAAAGTGCATTTAATATTGCAGGAAAATGTCCTTCCTCAAATTCAGCATCTAAGGTAGAACCTACTACTTGCACTACTTTACCTCTTTTCCCTTCTACCATAAAACATTCCTTAATTTTTGTATTGCTTTTATTTTATTATCTATTAAAAACTTATTCAAGTACTTTAATCATCTCTTTGTGAATTTTTTTATTACTTGCTATATATTGTTTTTTTGAGAAAATATCATATTCTTTCATATTGATATCGCTTACAATACCGCCTGCCTGTTTAAGTATAACAGTACCAGCACATACATCCCAAGGAGAAAGACCATATTCAAAAAATCCGTCAGCTGCCCCTTCTGCCACCATACATATATCAAGTGCAGCAGATCCATCTCTTCTCAAAGCTAATGTAGATCTCACCATATTAGCAAAATCTACCATTCTGTCATGAAGAAAATCATCATCAACGCTAGCATTATAATAAAATCCTGTTATTATAAGAGATTCTATTAATTTATTGGAAGAACTTACCTTAATAACCTTATCATTCTTATACGCCTTTGATTTTATATGAGCCTTATAAACTGTATTAGTTAAAGGAGCATATATTACTCCCAATATAGGCACTCCTTTGTAAGCAAGACCTATTGATATACAATAGAAAGGATATCCATGTATAAAATTACTTGTACCGTCAATAGGATCAACTATCCAAGTAAATTTTTTATTACTATTAGTATTAGATTCTTCCCCAAAAAATCCAAATTTAGGATATCGTTTTAATAAATATTCTCTAATCATTTTTTCATTTTTTAAATCTATCTCAGTAAATAAATCCGTTTTACCCTTCTTAGAAATTTTTCTAGGGCAAGAAAAATATTTTAAAGAATATTTACCAGCTTTTATTGCTATACGCTCTGCATCTCTCAAACATCTATTTAATTTAGACTTTGGAAATTCTTTTATTTCTTTTAATATATCATTATGTTCTATTTCAGCATCTGACAATTTAGACTTTTTATTTTTATTAGAAAAACTTTTTGTAAATAGAGTTATAATATCATCTATCATACTTTACTCCATAAAATAAATCATTATTTCTTTTCTGCTTCTCTGAAAAGTAAAATTGAAGGATTATCTTTCAATTTTTGACTGAATATTTTTAGATTATCAACTATCTCATTGAAATTAGTATGAACTTGAGGATCCTTAATTATAGCACCTATTGTACCATTTCCTTTTTCAATATCTCCAATAACATATGATAAATCTCTGGCAATTTTATTAACATAAGCTAAAGTTTCACTTACATTAGAAATAGATGCTGTAATATTACCTTCATTAGTACCTATAATCTCAGTTATCATATTAATAGTTTGAGAAAGATTAGTTATAACTGTTGATATTTCTTGAAAACTAAAATCTTTACCTATATCGCCAATTGATCCTAAAGTAGTTTCTATACTAAAAGGTTCAACACCTTTCACAACCGTACCCGCTGGAATACTTGTCATACCCGTAGTTGTAGATGAAGGAGGAGATACCATTATATATTTTTCTCCAAGCCCTAAACCTACAGTCTGTATTGAAAATTTCGTTCCTTCTGGAATGATAACATTTCTATCAGTAATAAATAAGGTTACTCTTATAGTTCCATCTGGATTTATACTTATTTTTTCAATAAAACCTATTTGTATTCCGCCTCCTCTATATGAAACCTTACCATTTTCCTGCAAGTCCCCAATGAATACATAATCTACATATAGTCTATATCCATCACCTTTTAATTTTATTTTACCTAATAATATTATGGCACCTATAAATACTATAAAAGTAATAATAAAAAATATACCTAATTTAATCTTATTTTTCATAACTGTTTCCTTATTCTAAAATTATATATATTTAATCTTTTGGTCTAATAGTTTCTATATCTTCACCTTTCTTGGCTATACTGCTCATAAAGAAAAATTTCAAATGCGGATTATCAGTTTCATGTAAATGATCAGGATCGCCACCCTCTATGATTTGACCTTTATGCAGCATAACAACTCTATCAGACATTCTAAATACACTAGTCATATCATGTGTGATAACAATACTAGTAACATTAAGAATTTCCTGCATTTTCACTATCAAATCATCTATAACTCTTGACATAACAGGATCCAAACCTGTTGTAGGTTCATCATAAAGAAGTATTTCAGGATCCATAGCAATAGCTCTAGCCAAACCAACACGTTTCTTCATACCGCCAGAAAGTTCGGAAGGCATTTTATGTTCTATATTCGGCATACCTACCATCTCAAGAACTTCAGCTACCTTTACCTTTATTTTTTCTTCAGGTATATCTTTTTTAATTCTTCTAAGTCCAAAACTCACATTCTCATATACATTCAATGAGTCAAATAGAGCTGCTCCTTGAAACACCATAGCAAACTTTTTTCTCACCTCTGTAAGTTCATTATCAGAAATTTGATTAATATCTTGACCATCTATTACTATTGTACCGCTGTCAGGCTGAAGCAAACCTATCAAGTGTTTTATAAGTACACTCTTTCCGCAACCTGAATTCCCTATAACAGACAATGTTTCTCCTCTGTTAACTTTGAGATTAACACCATTAAGTACTTTCTGAGCACCAAAGCTTTTATATACATTTTTTAATTCTATGATATCACTCATATTATAAAGTTACCCTCAATAATTTAATTCCATTATCACAATCTATACTATAATTACCTAAATTAGCTGGTATTAAAACTGTTTTACCTATATTAAGATTGATACTATTATAGTCAGATTTGATAATACCTCTTCCTTCTAATACCATAATTATTTCAAAACTATCTCCGCTGGTATATGAAGAAAAATTATTATTTATAATATATTCTTCTGCGGTGAAATATTCATTACAAAATACAGTATTTATTTCTAATTTATCATTTTTTATTTTATTTTCTTTTTTAGACTTTAAATCATGAGCATTGATATTTTTTATAACATTAAATGAATCTTCTATATGAAGTTCTCTGCCTTTACCATTTTTATCAACTCTATTCCAATCATAAAGCCTATATGTAACATCGCTAGGAGTCTGTATTTCAGCTATAACAACATTTCCAAGTATAGCATGTATGCATCCGCTTGGTATATAAAAGGCATCTCCCTTTTTTATATCAAAATAATTAAACATATTTTCTATATTTTGATTATTGTTAATGGCTTTCTTTAAATCTTCAACTGAAACATTTTCTTTTAAACCAATTAAAAGTTTTGCTTCTCCATATGTTTCCATAACATACCACATTTCATTTTTACCATGTTTGTTATGTCTTTTATTTGCATATTCTTCATTTGGGTGAACTTGAATTGATAATTTATCATTAGCATCAATAAGCTTTATAAGCAATGGAAAATAATTCTCTTTGTATTTTTTACCTAAAAGTTCATTTCTATATTCCTTTACCAAATAAGATAAAGTTTTACCTTTTAACTCTCCATTAGAAACGATATTGTTATCATTAGGTAAATCACAAATTTCCCAACTTTCGCCTATAGTTTTATTTTTATCGAATGGCTTTGAATATACTGTGGATAAAAAATTTCCGCCCCAAATAACTTCTTTTACTATTTCATCAAATTCTAATAAATACATAACATAATTATATAAGATAAAATAAATAATTCAATATATTATATAGAAAATATCATTTTATTTTACTTAAAACAAAAGATTAACTTACATTATTATAAATATTCATTAAAAATATTATATTTAGTAAAATTAATATAAATTAAAATGTAAAATAATTAAAAAATAAAAATAAAACCAATAAAATAATATATAGTATAAAAAATAATTAACTTGACAATAGTAATATATTAAATTATAATTGAATGTAATAAAATATTTCTAAAGAGGTTTTATCTATGTCAAAGGAATCATATAAAGATAGAATGGAAAAAGCAATTTCAAGTTTACAAAATGATTTAAAAGGTATAAGAACAGGAAGAGCAAATGCTTCAATATTGGATGGGGTAAAAGTAGAGGCATATGGAAGCAATATGCCATTAAAACAGGTTGGTAATGTTTCAACTCCAGATTCTAGAACTATCATGATACAACCATTTGATAAAGGATTAGTAAGCGACATAGAAAAAGCTATATTAAAAGCCGATTTAGGTTTCAACCCCTTCAATGACGGAGGAAATATTAGAATAGTAGTTCCAGAACTTACAAAAGAAAGAAGGGAAGAATTAAAAAAAGGTGTAAGACATAGAGGTGAAGAGGCTAAAATAGCTATAAGAAATATAAGAAGAGATGAAAACGATAAAATAAAAAAAGAATTAAAAGATAAAACTATCACAGAAGATGAATCAAAATCGCAGGAAAAAAAAATACAAAATGATACCGATACATATATAAAGAAAATCGATGATTTAATTACTTCAAAAGAAAAAGAATTAGATACTATATGATTACTAATGAGTCTAAAATACTTTCACATGTAGCCATAATTATGGACGGTAATGGAAGATGGGCTAAGGCTCATAATAAAACCAGAAGTCTTGGGCATAGGGCTGGAAGTGAGAATGTAATTAACATAGTAGAAGCCTGTTGCGAAATTAATATAAAATATTTAACACTATATGCATTCTCTACAGAAAATTGGAAAAGACCAGAAGAAGAAAAAAAAGCGTTATTTAAATTATTAAAAGAATTTTATAAAAAAGAAATAAAAAGACTAATTTCAAATAATATTTTGGTAACTCATATAGGAGATATAAGTGCATTTCCAAAAGATACTATAGATACTATAGAAGAAACTGAAAAAGAAACTTTGGAAAAATGTAAGAATCCTATACTCACTATAATATTAGCTTTAAATTATGGGTTTAGAGATGAATTGAAAAATGCCATAAAAAATATTTGTTATGAAGTAAAAAATGATAAAATAAATATAGAAAATATTGATGAAAATTTTATAAAAAATTATTTATATACCAAAGATATACCAGATCCTGATTTAATAATAAGAACTTCTGGTGAATCGAGATTAAGTAATTTTTTAATGTATCAGGCATCATACAGTGAATTATATTTTACCGATGTATTATGGCCTGATTTTTCTAAAGATGATTTTAAAAAAGCTATAGAAGAATATTCAAATAGAAACAGAAGGTACGGAGGACTATAGCAATTATGAAAAAAAGATTAATATCTGTAGTATTTACCTTACCATTGTTCTGCATAATTTTGCTTTATGATAAAGTAATATATTTATTTCATTTACTTATATTATCAATTTCAATATTTAGTGCATCAGAAATATTCTATATGGCTAAAGTACATAGACAAAAAAATTTAAGAACTGTAATTACTACAATGATAGCTATGGTATTGGGATATGTAATTACTATGTGCGGAGTAAATATATTAAGAGGCGATTTTTCTAATTTATATAAAATAATAGAAACTAAAAATCCATCTATGGATTTATCATTGGTGATGGTTTTTGCATTAATAGCAACTTTATTTATTATAAATATGTTTAAAGTAAATATTTCGACTTTTGAAGAAAAAGGAAGAGCTATATTAACTGCTGTATTCTGTTTTATATATGTAGGTTTGGGAGTATGGCATATATCTCTCATGCGTTTTATGCCTAGCGGTAAATATTATATAGTATTCATTTTATTATGTTCTTGGCTTAGTGATACAGGAGGATACATAGTAGGAAGGAAATTAGGAAAACATAAGCTTTCAAATAGTGCATCTCCGAATAAAAGCTATGAGGGACTTGTCGGTATGTTTTTATTTACAATACCTATAGGAATTTTATACTATTTTCTATATTCTAAAGGTTATTTAGTTAATATATTGGGACATAATCCTCCTAACTTTTCTATTGAACAAATAATATTATTAACATCAATATTCACATTAACTGGATTTTTAGGTGATATGGGAGAGAGTTTAATAAAAAGAATGTATGATACTAAAGATTCAAGTAAATTATTTCCAGGTCATGGAGGAGTATTTGATATATTTGACAGTGTAATATTAACAGCCCCTATATCATATTACATATTCTTATTATTACAATAATATAAATAAAAAAGGATTCAGTAAGTAATTTACTAAATCCTTTTATAGTGATGATAATTAATTATAACTATAAACTACATCACCATCAATAATAGTTTTTAATACCTTAATATCTTTTATTTCACTAGTATCAACCTCGAATATATCTCTATCTAAAACTACAAAATCAGCTAATTTATCCTCTTCAATACTTCCTTTAATATTATCTTCAGATGACATATAAGCACTACCCATAGTATATAGATAAACCGCTTCTTTAACAGAAAGTTTCTCTTGAGGCATCCACCCTGATTCAGGCCAGCCATTCAAGTCTTCTCTATTAACAGCACAATGTATTCCTTCCATAACACTAATAGCATCAACAGGACCTGATGAACCAAATCCTATATTAACCCCCATATCTTTAGCAGTTTTATAAGCATAACTTGTAGAAGCTTTTTCTTCACCTACTCTATCTTCAACTATATGCATATCATAATGAAGGAATATAGGCTGATAATAAATACCTACATTAAGTTCTTTCATTTTTTCAAATAATTTTTTATCTGTTATCTGACAATGAACTAAACCATTTCTTCTATATTTGAAATCTTTAGTATCTTTTATTTTTTCTATAGCATTTAATGCCATATCTATAGCACCATCTCCTGTAGCCTGTATAGCTAAAGAATAATCTAAACTATTAGCATAAGCTACCAATTCATCAAGCTCTTTCTGTTTATATTGAGAAACACCTTTTGAACCTTTAGCGTCATTATAATCTTCTCTTAAAAGTGCTGTTCTTGATCCTATAGCACCGTCTATAATAAGTTTAATTCTAGCAACTTTAAATCTCTCATCATTAATATATTGATAATAATAATATTGTCTGAAATCATCTATATCTTTTTTATTGATAAATTGAGCCTGTTCGCATACTCTTATTTTTAATTTTTTTTCTCTATTCAATTTCTGATATGCATCTATAATTTTTCTATAATCAAAATCAGGAAGACTTCTTAAATCATCAGTTTGAACAGATGTAATACCCATTTTGAAAAACTCTTCCTGAGTATCTAATATTATAGATTTCAATGTATCTATTTCCAATGATTTTATTTTTGATAATATCAATATCATATCTTTAGAACTTATAAGTCCTTTCTCAAAATCTATACTATCAGATTTCATTTTTTCGTCTATACCGCATATTTCAAGTGCTTTACTATTAGCAACTATCATCTCTCCGCAGCATCTTCTAAATGCAACAGGATATTCATTAGATATAATATCCAAATCACTTTTAGTAAGCATTCTTTTCTCTTCAAAATAATCCTGATTCCAGCCCCAGCCTATAACCCAGCCATCATGTTTTTTAGCATCATTTGCTAAATCTATTACACTTTTTATAGATTTACATTTACTTAAATCAAGCATTGTATTAAAACGTGCATATTCAACCAAACGAACAGAGCTATCATTAAATCCAGGTAGAACAGTTTTTCCTTCCAAATCTATTATATCTTCAGAATCAGAATATTTATTTAATACTTCTTCATTGCTTCCAGCAAAAGCTATTCTGCCATTTTCAACTGCTAAAGCTTCATAAATACTATCTTCTTTATCCATAGAATAAATTTTAGCATTTTTAAAAATTCTCACTATTATCCTCCATTAAAATGGTATTTCTACTATAACATAGTTTTTATATTATCTATTTCTTCATTAACTAAAAGCCATTCATTTTCAGTATCTTCTATCAATTTTTTTACTTCCAATAAACGTTTACTTTTATCATCATCATAACTGGAAGAAGTTTCAAAAAACTCTAATATTTCAGCCTCTTCCTTTTTATAAGCCTCTATTTCTTTTTCATACTTTTTTATTAAAGATTCGCATTTAGAAAGCTTACTTCTAATTTTTTTTCTCTCTTCATAATTATTATTTTTACCTTCATTAACAGTTTCTTTAATATTTTTTTTACCCTGATACTCTAATTCTTTTTCTTCCTCTTCCAAAGCATCAAGCCTCACCCTATAAACATAAGCCTCATAATCTCCAGAATAAAGAGAAAGTTTTTTATCTTTTACTTCTATAATGGTATCAGCAAGCATACTTGCAAATGTTCTGTCATGCGAAGTAAAGAATATTGTTCCGCCATAATCTTTAAGCGAAGTAGCAAGAGCCTCAACTGTTTCAAAATCCAAATGGTTAGTAGGTTCGTCCAAAATAAGAACATCAGCACATTGGGTAATGGCAGCCAAAAGAGAAAGTCTAGCCATTTCACCTCCACTTAAAACTTTAACATCTTTATTAACATCATCACCTGAAAATAAAAAACTACCCAAAAGAGTTAAAAGTTCCTGAGTCAATAATCCCTGCTTGGCATTTTTTTTCAAATATGAAAGTACTGTATCATTATAAGTTACATTTTTATAAGTATCTTCTCCAAAATACGCTATCTTTATACCATAAGAATAATTATAACTTCCTGATATAGGATTAATCTTTCCTGCTATAGTTCTTAAAAAAGTTGTTTTACCTTCTCCATTTTGTCCAAGAACTGCTACTCTACTTCCTCTAGCAATTTCTATTCTTCCGCTTTTAGCAACTATTTTTTCCCCATATCCAACAGCCAAATCATCGGATATAATAGCAAATCCTTTTTTTTCTGGAACTTCTGGAAGTTTTATCCTTACATTTTTTGCAGGATGAGTAATTTCTATTGTTTTTAATTTCTCTATCTGTTTAATCCTAGACTGAACAGCTTTTGCCTTGCTAGCTTTATATCTAAATCTTTCAACAAATCTCTCTAAATGTACCTTTCTCTCCTCTACATTTTTATTATATTTCTTTATTGTATATTCTTTTTCTTCTTTATATTCAAAATAATCTTCTATATTTCCTGGAAAGTATGTTATTTTTCCATTTTCCATCTCTATAGTTTTTTCACATGTGGTTTTTAAGAATTCCCTATCATGCGAAACTATTAAAAAGCCTCCATTATAATCCATTAAAAAATTTTCTAAATCTATTAATGTATTCAAATCCAAAAAGTTTGAAGGTTCATCTAATATTAAAAAATTAGGTTCAAAAAGCATCATCTCGGCAAGTTTCACCCTCATTCTGTATCCACTGGATAAACTGCCTAAATTATAATTAACCTTTATATGATCTATTCCAAATTGACTTGCTATTTTAGAACATTTCCAAGATTCCTTATTTGTAACTCTACTAAGATAATCAATTACTTTTTCATTATCATCAAAATCTCCCTGCTGACGAAGATAACCTATTCTAACATCATCAGAAAATATTACCTCTCCGTCATCAGCTTCTTCAAGCCCCATAAGTATTTTTAATAATGTAGTTTTACCAGCACCGTTTCTTCCTATCATTCCTATTTTAGATTTCTCTTCTATTAGGAGATTGACATTATCAAGCAATACTTTATGAACAAATCTTTTTGATATATTAACTATATTTATAATACTTCTAGCCATTTTATTTTTACTTAATTTTTTATAATTATCAATCATTTATTTTATAATAATTTCAAAAAATATTCAAATATAAAAATAAAATAAATTATATTAATTGCTGATATTATTCTGAAGTTTATAAACCAAACTCTTGAAATATTTACCTCTTTCTTCATAACTTTTAAACATATCAAAACTAGTACATCCGGGAGATAATAAAACGGTATCCCCATCAATAGATATAGCAGAAGCATAATTAAAAGCATCTGTGAAATCTTTTATAATAATTTTATTTTCACAATGTATCATTTCATCAAGTGCCTCAGCAGCCTCTCCAATAAGTATTAGTTTTTTTACTCTAACTTCTATGATATTATTCAAAGATGTAAAATCGATATTCTTATTTCTGCCACCCATTATTAATATTATATTTTTATCAAAAGATTTTAAAGCACTCAAAACAGCATTCATAGAAGTTGCCTTTGAATCATTAATATATTTGACTCCATTTATCTCAGAAACAAATTCTACCCTATGCTCTATACCCTTAAAATTATTTACTATATTTTCTATATGCTCAGCAGGTATTTCATTTTTCAAACATATTAAAACAGCTGCTAATATATTTGAAATATTATGTTTACCTAATACTTTTCTATCCTTTATAGAAAATAATTTTTTATTCTCATAATATATGTAATCATCTTCTTCGTTATAATAAATATCAGCAAATTTACTTTTTAAAGAAAATGTAAGAAGTTTCATCTTGCAATTATTATTAAGTTCATTATACCAAAGATTTGTATATATATTATCATAATTGAGTATTAAAAAATCATTTTTATTTTGATTTATACTTATATTCTTTTTAGTATTAAAATAATCATCTATATCCTTGTATCTGTCAAGATGATCCTGAGCTATATTCAATATTGCAGCTATATGAGAATGAAATTTTTCAAGAGTCTCTAATTGAAAACTAGAAAGCTCTAATACTATATCCTCATCTGCTTCTATAGTTTCAACCTCTTTAGAAAAAGTATTTCCTACATTACCTACAAGTCTAGCTTTTTTATATGAACTTATTATTTCATGAATAAGTGTTATCGTTGTAGTTTTTCCATCCGTACCAGTAACAGCAATATAATTTCTATTAGGTATAAGATTATATGCAAATTCTATTTCACCTATTATCTTTATTTTTCTTCTTTTAGCCTCTTCAACTATAGGTATGGTATGTGGTATACCAGGAGATATAATTATAAGAGTAATATTATCCAAAATAGATATATCCTGATTACCAAAAAATAGTTTAGCATCTTTATCCTTCAAAGCTTCTATACTATCTTTTAATTGCTCTTCTGTTTTACTGTCGCTCAAAGCATATTTAATATTAGATTTAAAATTTTGATTTATATCATATAATAGATTAGCTATACTTACACCACTTCTTACGGTTGCTCCTAATATTAATATGTTTTGTTTTTTTAAAACTTTTATATATGTTTTATTCAAATCAAAAATCATTTTCAACACCAAATTAAAAAATTATACTGTTTATATAACTTATTATAACAGAAGAATGATAAATTTAAATGATTTATTTAAAAAATGCTTATTTATAAATAGCTCTATATCATAAAATTTGTATTATCGCATGCAAGAAAAAATCTTTTACTATATATATTTGAATTTATATTTTCTATTTTTATTAATTATTTATATGAATTACTTTTTTATTGTATATTATTAATTTAGAATCATCAGAGATAAAAAAATTCGTCCGAATTACTACCATTCAAAATAACTGTTTCTATTATAACATAAAACCTTATATATATTTTTAGTCTTATTAAAATAAAAGCTAAAATATTAAATGAAATTTTTATCTGCCCACCCACCCACCCAAAATT
>NZ_JARHYI010000022.1 GCF_029258575.1 Brachyspira sp.
GTTACATTACCTGTAGAATTTGATGCTTCAAACAGAGCAATTAAAATATTGAATAAGGGCGGTTTTTTAGATAGTGAAGAGCTTTATGGTGCTAAAAAAGTTTTATCTGCTGCTGCTTTAACTTATGTTGCTGCTGCTGTTACTGCTATACTTACACTATTAAGACTTTTAATGTTAGCACAAAGAAGAAGAGATTAATAAATATTAACTAATAAAAAACAAGAAATGAAAGAGGCTTTATTTTTGAATATTGCCTCTTTTTTATTTTACGCACGGTAAATACATTCTTATTAAATATTGGCATTATAATTTCAACTTCCATATTTTAAAAAAAGAAAACTCTTCGTGCGGTGATTGCATAATAAATCTAAATAGATTTTGGGTGGGGGTGATAATTTGTTAATAAACAAAAAAGAAAAATAATATAAAAATAACTGATAAAGATAAAAAGACTAAAGGGTGGGATTAAAAATAGACAAAAAACTATTTAGATAATATACAGTTTATTTTGAAATTCTAATTTTTAATTATTTTTTATTTTCATACTGTTAGAACTTTCATTATAAAAAAGCATAGACTTTTATAAGCCTATGCTTTCATATTTTTAATTTACATTTTTCTTAAAGCTATTCTAAGAAAGAAAGCAAATCCTCCCCAAATAGCTAATAAACTAAAACCCATAAATATAGCAGAATCTAATCCCATAATTTAATCCTCCTTAATTTATTTTGTTTGATTAGTTATATTAGGCTGTCTATCTTTAAATTTAGCCAATAATAATCCAACTATGAATGCTATAACAGGCATAGACCAACCCAAAGCAAATAAAGCCCAAGTAGGATAATTTCCATAAGGTTTTTTGAAATCATTTATCAATTTTAATGATAACATTATAGCCAAAAATATTGGAGTTAAAAACTTTAAGCAGAAATTCCACCAACTTCCAACTTTAAACTCGCTTACTTCATTAATAGTCTTCTTTAATGAACCTAATTTGTATACCCAAGCAACTAATACAATCTCTATTAATCCGCTTACTACAATATTATAATTATTTATGAAAGCATCCACTATATCAAGTATAGAAAGTCCACTTCCTGTAGCATAAACCATAGATATAGCACTTTGTATCACTATAATAGCAATACTTACTTTTTTTCTATTGAAATGGAATTTATCTATGAATGAAGATATAACTACCTCAGCAAGAGAAATAGCAGAAGTTAGTCCTGCAAATGCAAGAACTAAAAAGAATACCAAACCGAATATTCCATTTAATCCAGGTAAAGAATTGATAGCTTCAGGGAATACCATAAATGCTAAACCTATTCCGCCACTTCCTGCTACTTCAGCAACTTCTTTTCCCTGAGAATGTGCCATATACCCTATTATACTGAATACTGTTATACCAGCAAATAAACTGAAGCTAGCATCAGCAAAACCTGTCATAAATGCATTATTAGCTATATCAGAATCATCAGGTAAATAACTGGAATATGTAATCATTATACCGAATGCCACAGACATACTATAGAATACCTGACCATAAGCATCTATCCAAATTTTAGGATTAGTAAGTTTAGAAAAATCAGGCTTAAACATGTAATCAAGTCCTGATAAAGCACCAGGTAAAGTTACACCTCTAATAAGAATAATAATTACTAAAATAGCAAGTAAAGGCATAAATATTTTATTAGCTTTTTCTATACCATCTTTAACACCGCCTATAACGGAAATTAATATTATTATCCAAACTACAACTAATGGTACAGCAACACCAACATTAAAATTTTTAAGAGCGATACCACTATCAAGTTTTAAATATTCCTGTGTGAAAAAAGTAGCAGTATCAGTTCCCCATTTCAAACCTTGAATGGAAAAAAGTCCATAGGATAATGCCCAAGCAATAATAACTGAATAATAAATAACTATTGCAAAACATGTAAATACCTGTAACCAGCCTAACCATTCCCAAGACGGATTCAATGCTTTTAAAGCACCTGGAGCACTTTTATGAGTTTTATGACCTATAGAAAACTCTAGTATCATTATAGGTATGCCTGCAGTGAGCATTGCTATAAGAAAAACTATCATAAAAGCTCCACCGCCATTAGAAGCAACCATATACGGGAAACGCCATATATTGCCCAAACCAACAGCAGAACCTATAGCGGCAAGTATGAATCCAGCTCTAGTTCCCCACTGTCCTCTGTGATGATGATGACTCATCTTTTCTCTCCTTATTTTTCATTAATTATATTTAACCTTATATGATATATAAAAATAGACAAAATAGCAATACTTTGTATAGAAATTTTTTATTTGTTCTTTCACATAAAATTATAAAAAAACTAATGATATTTTTTATATAATATTTTTTGTAGAAAACATAATAACTATATGAACTTATAATAAGCAAAAATATTACAATAATATATATAAAATAAAGCTACTTTTTTAGAAGTGCCGATATAATATAAAATTTTATTCTGTCAGAATTTATGTTAATAGGCTCAAGCCCTAAAACTTCATTAATCTTCTTAATTCTATGTAAAACTGTATTTCTATGTATAGATAATTCTTCACAAGTTTTGTTAATATTAATATCGCATTTACTTACAGTTATTATCGTTTCTTTGAATACTGAATTTTTATTAATAAGATTTAATGTATTTTTTAATATCATAGAAGAACCGAAATAGCCTTTATTTAAAACAATATATTACAAAATATAATCTTCTATAAAATAAATATCATTATTTGTATTTTCTATATAATTAAATAAAAAGTTAGCCTGTTCAAAACTATTATGTATATCTTCTAAATTATTGACTATAGAACCGCACATAACCGAAAATTGTATTTTCATTTCTCTTTTAAGCAACTTAAAAAATGACAATATTGTTTTATTTTTATCAGATACATTTAAGCTTTTTATGATAATAAACTGTCTATTTCCTATATATAAAATAATATCTTGACTGCTGAAACATTTTATCAATTTTATTTTATGCATTATGTATTCATATACATTCTTCATATCATAATTATCAGTTTTTTCTATTTTTAGAAGACATACCGCTCTATTTACTTGAAAAGAATAATTATTATTTTCTACCCATATATTAATAGATGATAAATATTGATAATTCTCTTTATATATGATTTTTTATATATAATTATTTAAAGTTGTTTGCTTCAGTATTTTTTTATCAATATCTATTTCTCTCTCTATCAGCATTTCGGCAGTCATTTTAATAATATTTGCTATAAGTTTTATTTCCTCTGGATTTCCTGTAACTCCCACAACTCCTATAAGTTCATTATTAAATATAAGAGGCATTTTAATAACCTCCAAAGCTCCCAAATGAAGTTTTCCTATTCTATCTTTATCCCACTGCTATAATCTCTCCATACTCATTCATAATATTAATATTCACTTTCATAATCTATAACTTTAATTATTTTATCTAATAATCTTTGAGCTATTTCATTATTAATATACATAGCTACCTTAAATATTAAATTAATAATTTTGAATATAATCAAAAAACATAATTTTTTTTGGTTAAAATAAATTATACCCTGTATAAAAATAAACAGGGCATAAAATAAATTTCATTATAAATCTATTTAACAATTAATGAAACTAAAAATACATTAATAATTCCAGCTATACCAATAATCAAAGTCATTAAAGTTTGTGTTTTATATCCGTCCTGTGCTTTTATAGAACTGAAATTAGTAACAACCCAATAATAACTGTCATTAGCATGAGAAACTGTCATAGCTCCTGCCCCTATAGCCATAACTGTTAATGATGCAAGAATAGGAGTATCTAAACCCAATGCTCCCATTAAAGGTGCTAATATTCCTGCTGTAGTAGTTAGTGCCACTGTAGAAGAACCCTGAGCTGTTTTCAAAATAGCAGATAGTATAAATGGGAAAAATATCCCTACACTTTCAAATAAAGAAGCATTTTCTGTAATAAATGATACCAAATTTGAAGAAGATATCACTTTTCCCAATACTCCTCCTGCAGCTGTTACAAAAAGTATAGGACCTACAACTTTTAAAGTATCATTTGTAATATCATAAAAGCTATCTAAATCTTCCATATAATTTTTTTGTGAAAAATATGTAATAACAGAAAATATTAATCCTACTGCTAAAGCTATTATAGGAGTACCTAAAAACTGTATAAATATCGCTATAGGACTTTCTATTTTAGCCATAGTAAATACTGATGATAAAGCCATTAATATAATTGGTATAATGATAGGAGATACTGCTAAAAATCCATTAGGCAGTTTTCCATAGCCTGCCACTAATTCCTCATAACTTTTAACATGTTCTTCATTTGCAATTTCATCTATTGCCGTTACTTTAGTTCCTATGTATTTAGAGAAAAAATATCCTGCTATAAGAGGGAGTATAGAACATACAATTCCCATTCCTATAACCATAAGCAAATGATTTCCTATACCAAGCGAATTAGCAGCCGCTATAGGTCCAGGTGTAGGCGGTATAAATACATGTGAAATATACAATCCTGCAGAAAGTGCTATACTCATAGTAACAGCAGACTTCATAGTTCTTTTAATTAAAGCCTTTTTGATAGGATTCAAAATAACAAATCCTGAATCACAGAAAACAGGAATAGAAACTATCCAGCCCATAATAAGCATTGCCAATTCAGGTCTTTTTTTACCCACTACTTTTATAACCATATCAGAAAGTTTTAATGCCCCGCCTGTTTTTTCTAATACAGTACCTATCAAAGCTCCCAAAATGATAACTATACCTATACTTGTAAAAGTTCCACTAAAACCGCTTCCAATTATGACAGGTATTTCTTTTAGAGGTATTCCTGCAATAAAAGCAAACAGAATAGATACACCCATAATGGATAAAAAAGGATGTATTTTCAATTTAGATATGGCGAATATCATTAAAATGATGCAAATTATAAAAAATATAATCAATAAACCGCCTTGCATAACTTACTCCTTTTTATTTTGTTATATTTAACAAGTATATAAAAATTATATATATTTGCCTTATATTATAGATACAATTTTTTAAATATTTATTGTATATATAGACAATGAAAATAAAAATTAATGTACTATAAAAATTATTAAGGAGAATACGATGAAAAAAATTATAATAATACCTGATTCATTTAAAGGAAGTGCAAGCAGTTTGGAAGTATGCAATTATATAGAAAAAGGTGTATTAAAAGTAATTAAAGATGCTGATATTATAAAAATACCTGTTGCTGATGGAGGAGAAGGCACTGTTGAATCTGTACTATATGCTGCTGGAGGAAATACAAAAAATATTAATGTAAAAAATCCTGAAGGAAAAATTATAGAAGCTAAATATGGTATCATTAATAAAGATAAGGCAGTTATAGAAATGGCAGAAGCTTCTGGGCTTACTTTAGTTGATGATAAAACAAGAAATCCTTTAAAATATTCTACTTATGGAACTGGAGAGATTATAAAAGATGCTTTGAATAATAATATAAAAGAGATATTAATAGGAATAGGTGGAAGTGCTACAAATGACTGCGGCATTGGAATGGCTAATGCTTTGGGATATAAATTTTTAGATAAAGATAATAATGAACTTGAAGCTGTAGCTGAAAATATGATAAAAGTACATAATATAGATGACAGTAATGTTGATAAAAGAATATTCAATATAAAAATAATAGCGGCATGCGATGTAAAAAATCCTCTTTATGGAGATAATGGAGCTACTGCTGTATATGGAAAACAAAAAGGAGTTACAGATAAAAATTTTGATATACTTGATAATGGGCTTAAAAATATAGCAAAAATTATAAAAGAAAAATTTGGAAAAGAAATAGATTATATAGAAGGTTCTGGGGCTGCTGGAGGACTTGGAGGAGGGCTTATAGCATTTTGTAATGCCGAATTAAAAAGCGGTATAGATTCCATTCTTGATATAATAGATTTTGAAGATAAAATAAAAGAGGCTTCTTTAATCATAACAGGAGAAGGAGCTATTGACGGTCAAACAAAAGAAGGAAAAGTTCCTGTAGGTATTGCTAAAAGAGCATGCAATATACCTGTAATTGCTATAGTGGGAGAAATTAGAGAGGGTGCGGATATAGTATATGATCTAGGTATAAAATCTATAATGCCTGTATTTAATAGGGCTATGACTATAGAAGAGGCTATTTCTAATACGAATTTTTTAATAGAAAATGCTACTGAAAGAGCTTTGAGATTTATAAATATAAACTTATAATATTTATTTAATATTATTTGTAACGCCGTAAATATTAAAGTACTTTACTTCTATATTTTCAATATCATCATCTATATCTTTTAATAAAAACTTTAAATTAAGCCCCATCAAATAGGTTTTATTTAAAGCAATATATCTTTCTTTTTTATTATCATCTTTACTCATATAATCATAAACTATCATATTAACATCTATGTGAATATCAGAAATTACATATCCTTCTTCTAATATTTCTGTAGTTATAAGATTATAATTACCAAAATACTCGTATTCAGAAACAGCACTATCAGAATACATTTTTAATATTGAAAAATCCAAATAATTTTCTATTCCTTTCCTTATAGCATTTTCTATATTTTCATTTTTATAAATCTTTTCTCTTACCTGTTCTTTTGTTATTCTTTGTTCATTACTATTATTAAGATTATGAACATCAAAATTTTCTAAAGTACCCATTATTTATACCCCTATTATAATATCTATATAAAAAATTATATTGCACGGGAGCCAGAGATATTTCCTTTAAGTATTCCTTATTTTTTTGAAGTATAACATAGGAGTATCATAATTTAAAGCGGAATGTATTCTTTTATGATTCCAAAAATTATTATATTTTATTA
>NZ_JARHYI010000024.1 GCF_029258575.1 Brachyspira sp.
TTAATGTTAATCCTGTAATAATAAGAAATATTTTAATACGGCTTCAAAAAGCTGATATTATTACGGTTAAAAGAGGTACAGGAGGTATTTCTTTAAATAGAAAAATAGAAAATATAAATTTTTTTGATATATTTAATGCCGTTGATAGTTTGGAAGATAATAAGCTTTTTAGTTTTCATGAAAATCCAAATAAAAAATGCCAAGTAGGAAGCATGATTAATGATGTACTGCAGCCAAAATTAGATGATATTCAAAAGGCTATGGAAAAAGAACTTAAAAAAATAACTTTAAAAGATGTATATAAAAAATTGAAAGATAATATCACTCAGGAGTTATAAAAAATTATATAAATTGATTTATTTATCATTTGACATAATATATTTATTTAGTATAATTTAGACTATGAATAAATATATTTTAATACATAGAATAATTAATACATCGATATTTATGCTTTTTCCAATAGGAGCATTTTATATCATTGAGCATGCTAAGATAAAAGCAGGTATTTATGGATTGATCTTTATCACAGTTAATATTATTGAAATATTATTATTTATTTCTTTTCTTATTGTATCTTCAAGATGTGAATGGGGTACAAGAAAACAGCATGCTTTTGTAAAGGCTGGTATTTCTCTTATTATATATTTGATGATTATTATAATGGCTATTATTTCTATTTTTTAATCTTATATAATAGAGCATTATTAATATTATTTTATCAAAATTAGGAATTTTTATGCTATTTACATATATAATTTATGTATCTTTAATGTATCTCTTTTATCCTCTCATCTTTATAGTTTTTTCTATTATTATGATATTTAATAAACCTATTCGTAAAGGTGCTTTATCTAGACTTGGTTTTATATATCCTAAAGAAAATAATAAAAATGCTGTTTGGATACATGCTGTTAGTGTAGGGGAGATAGTTGCTGTTAAAGAAATAGTATTTTCTTTAATAGATAGAGGATATAGTGTTTATTTATCTACAACTACTGTAGGAGGGTATGATATAGCAAGAAAAAATTATGGGGATAAAGTAGAACTTTTTTATTTGACTTTAGATTATCCTCATATGATTAATAAACTTATAAAATTAATATCTCCTGAATATGTGATGATAGCAGAAATAGAAATATGGCCTGCTTTTATATATTTACTTCATAAGAAACTTATACCTTTATATATGATTAATGGCAGAATAGGAAAGAAAGAAATAAAAGGATATAAAAATTTTCAATTCTTTTTTAAATCTTATTTTAATATGTATACCAAAATATTGGCACAAAGCAATATAGACAAAGAAAATATGATTAGTATAGGAATGCCTGAATCTCTAATTACAGTTACAGGAAATCTAAAATATGATATAAATTATTATGCAGATGAAAAAAAAATAGATGCCCTTGAAAATAGAATACCTGTTAATAAATTTATAATAACAGCAGGAAGCACTCATCAAGGAGAGGAAGAACTTATATTAAAAGCTATAGATAATTTGGGTATTAAAGATAAAGTATATATAGTAATAGTACCTAGGGATATAACTAGAGGAGAGGATATACAAAAACTTTCATATAAATTAGGATATGAACTTCCTCTTTATGCAAATTATAATGAAAAATCTGAAGATGGTATTATAATCAATACTATAGGAGAATTGTTAAATTGGTATAAGCTTTCTGATTTGGTTATAATGGGTGGTACTTTTACGGGTACTATGGGTGGACATAATATATTGGAGGCAATTTATTTTAAGAAGCTCGTTATAGTTGGAAAGTATATGTATAATTTTATTGAAATATATGAGTATATGAAAGAAGTTGTATTGACTTGTGATGATAAAGAAAAACTTCCTGAGATTATACAAAAAGCCTATCAAGATGAAGAACTTAGAAATATATTAGCAGAAAAAGCTTATAATTTGCTTATACAAAATAATGGATCTTCAAAAAGAACTCTTGATATCATAAATAAATATCAAGGTATAGTATAATAGTAAATTATATACTTAAACATTTTTATTAGTTGTAAACTCTAATTATATCTATATGCATTATTTTGGAATATATTTCGGCTGGTATAGAGATACATTTAAATTTCAAGGCTTTACATATGAATTTGATAGTATTATTACAGGACTTAGTCTTGAATGGAAATCTTCAATATTTCAAATAGGTATAGTAGGTGTGGTAAATTTTCTTTATCTAGTAAATATTGTATATGAAAGAATTATTCGCATTAGATAGTAAAACTTTATTATCAAAATTAATAATCTAATTATATCTTATGTAAAATTTTATACTGGCGTAAATTTCTTTTTAGTGAGTTTAATATTTTATGTTAATTTTGACCTGCGAACCTCACAAATAAAAGCTAATTTAGCCTCATTAGGTGAAGTATATAGATATCCTATTCAATGAACTTCTGTTAATCTAGGTTTTTAGATTGGTATACATTTACCTATTATAAAATTTGTTAAAATAATGATTTATGATGTTAGAAACGGCATTAAAAAATATTATATTCTCATAATATCGTAATAAGTTTGTAGTTTATATAAAGTTCTATAATATATTTTTATATGAATTAATAAATTCACTTGCTGCATACAATGAACCTATAACTAATATAGGTTTATTTATAGATTTTACATTCTTAATTGCTTCATCAAAATCTGGTATATGAATAACATTTGGTTTATCTTTTAAATATTCATATATTTTATAACTGTCTGTTTCTTTATATGTGATATTATTTGGCGAGCTTAATATTATTTTAGAATCATATTTTTTTAATATATCAGACATACTTTTTATATCCTTCTGACTTAAAGGAGCAAATAATATTATTATATCATCATACCATTTATATATAGTATTTAATACTCTCTCTAATGATTTGGCATTATGAGCACCATCTACTATTATATCATTATTTTTTTGTATAAATGTAAGGCGTGCATTTATATGAAATTCTTTCAATGAATTTATTGCCTTATTAATATTTTTTTCTTTATAATTATTATCATTATTCAAAATTAATGTTAATGCTTTAAAAGATATAGAAATATTTTCTGCCTGATGTTCTCCCAAAAGAGAAGTTGAAAAATTATATTTGTTATCTTTATCCTTATATATAAACTCTAATTTTTCACTGCTATTTAGTATTACATCTGCATCAAAATCTTTTTTAAATACATAAAGTTTACATTCATTTTCTGCTGCAATATTTTCTATTATTTTTATTGAATTTTCTTCCTGAAATGCAGATATTACAATAGTATTGGGTTTTATTATACCTGCTTTTTGCATAGTTATTTCTTCTATTGTGTATCCTAATATTTCCATATGATCATAAGATATAGATGTAAGAATATTTATATCAGATTTTACTATATTTGTGCAATCTAATTTTCCACCTATTCCAACTTCAATACAGGCATAATCTACTGCATTCAAATAAAAATAATATAATCCTATTATAGTGAATATTTCAAATACAGTGATATTATTATATATTTCATTATTATCTATAACATCTTTTATTTTTTTTGTTATATTAATAAAATCTTCTTCGCTTATCCATTCATCATTTATAGAAATTCTTTCCCTTTCACATATTATATGAGGAGATGTAAATGAAGCTGTTTTATATCCTATTGTTGAAAGCATTTTAGATAATGTTAAAGTAACTGAACCTTTACCCTTTGTACCTGTTATATGTATTACTTTAAATGTTTGTCTATATCCTAATATTTTTAATATTTCTTTTACATTATTTATATGATTCAAATTTTTCTTATGCAAAGTTTTTTTTCCCATAAAGGAATATATATAATCTAAAGTTTCATTTATATTGTTCATTTATCATTACCCAGCAAAAAATTAGCAATAGAATATCATATTTCAAAAAAGACTTCAATATAATGTAATAAAAAATAATACCGTTATTTTCTAACGGTCTTTTTTATTAATTAGATTTTAAAATCTTTTTTTCCTATCATACTTATCGTATTTTCTTTCTTTTCTAGTATGCTCTTCTTCAACATAATCAGCAGGCTTTTCTAATAAGGCTTTTCGGCTTAAAGAATATTTTCCGCCTTTAATATCCATAATCTTTACTTTTACCTCATCACCTATCTTTAAAACCTCTTCCACATTCATAACATGTTTATAAGCAAGTTCAGATATATGACAAAGTCCTTCTACTCCTGGAAGTATTTCAACGAAAGCACCAAAATCTTTAATGTCTTTAACTATACCGTCATAAACTTCTCCAACTTCAGGATCTTTAACATAAGAATTTATAAGCTGTATAGTTTTATCCAATGTAGGAGTATCAGGTGCAAATATATTTACTATTCCACTGTCTTGTATTTCTACATCGCTTCCAGTTTCTTCGATTATAGCTTTTATATTTTTGCCTCCAGGTCCTATTAATACTCTAATCTTTTCAGGATTAACTTCCATAGTTTTATATTTAGGAGCAAAATCAGAGATTTCTCCAACATTAGATATTGTAGAATCGATTATATCAAGTATAAAATATCTTGCCTTTTTAGCTTGTTCCAATGCCTCTTTCAATATTTGAGCTGAAATTCCTGTAAGTTTGATATCAAGCTGAAAAGCAGTAATACCTTTACGAGTTCCAGCTACCTTGAAGTCCATATCCCCCAAATGATCTTCTATCCCTTGTATATCTGTAAGTATTTTATAGCCGTCTTTGTAAGTAGCAAGTCCCATAGCAATACCAGCAACACTAGCATTGAGAGGAACTCCTGCAGAAAGTAATGACATTGTAGAAGCACATATAGTAGCCATTGATGAAGAACCGTTACTTTCTAATATCTCAGCAACTGCCCTTATTGTATAAGGAAATTTTTCTTTAGGAGGAAGTACAGCATTAAAAGAACGTTCTGCTAAATTTCCATGTCCTATTTCTCTTCTTCCTGGGGCTCCATATCTTCCAACTTCTCCAACAGAGAAAGGAGGGAAATTATAATGAAGCATGAAAGTTTTATTTTCTTTACCGTATATATCATCCATTAACTGAGCATCTTTTTCACTTCCCAATGTAACTATAGATAAACATTGAGTTTGCCCTCTAGTAAAGAGTCCTGAACCATGAACTCTAGGTATAAGATTAGTCATAGTAGTTATAGGGCGTATTTCATCTAATGCTCTGCCATCAGGACGCATTCCTTTTTCTACTATAGCCTCTCTTACAATTTCTTCTTCTATAGAATGACAAATACCTTTTACTTGGGATATTAGTTTTTCATCTTCTATTTTTGTTTTGATATACTCTTCTATTTCGTTGAAAGCATTATCCATACTTTCATTTCTTTTAGTTTTATCAGGATTATAATTGGCAGCTTCTATTTTTTCTCTTCCATATTCAGTAACCATTTTTAGTAAATCAGTATCATATTCAAATAATTCCTGTTCTATTTTTTGAGTTCCGCAAAGATTAGCCATTTCATTTTGCATATCAATATACTTCTGCATCTCTTTATGAGCTAATTCTATAGCACCTATAAATACCTCTTCTGAAACCTCTTTAGCCTCTCCTTCAATCATCAAAATGGCATCTTTACTTCCAGCAACAATAATGTCCAATTCGCTAGAAGCAAGTTCGCTGTTTTTAGGATTTACTATATATTCTCCATTTTTATATCCTATTCTTACAGCTGCTACAGGACCTGAAAAAGGTATCCAAGAAATTGTGAGGGCTGCAGAAGAAGCTATTAATGCCAAAGCATCAGTATGCATATCAGTATCTACAGAAAGTACTGTAGGTATTATTTGAACTTCATTTCTAAAACCTTCAGGAAATAAAGGTCTTAATGGTCTGTCTATTATACGAGATATTAATATTTCTTTATCTCTAGGTTTAGCTTCTCTTTTGAAAAAACCACCGGGTATTTTACCACCTGCATAATATTTTTCATTATAATTTACTGTTAAAGGGAAAAAGTCAGATTCTAAATTTGGTTTTTTAGCTGCTACAACAGTTGCTAATATAGTTGTATTTCCAAGTCTCAAAGTTACAGAACCATGAGCCTGTTTCGCTAAAAGTCCGGTTTCTAAAATTAACTCCTCTCCACAAAATACGCTTTTAACTGCAATCATATTCTACTCCTTTAAGTACAAAACACCGAGAGGGTATTGATATTAAATATAAATTTTCTAATTATTTTCTTAATTTTAATCTTTGTATTAGACTTTTATAAGCTTCTATATCAGTTTTTCTCAAATAGTTAAGAAGTTTTCTTCTCTTAGCAACCATTTTAAGAAGACCCATTCTTGAATGATTATCCTTAGTGTGAGTTTGGAAATGATCTTTTAAATAAGTTATACGATTAGTTAAAAGTGCTACTTGTACTTCAGTAGAACCTGTATCCTTTTCATTTTTACCAAATTCTTTAATTATTTTTGCTTTTTCGTCTGCTGTGATAGACATGTTGTTCTCCTTTTGAAATATTTTCTTATCTTTTTTTCATCATTCTCTAGTAATTTTTTTACTTCATCTATAGAATTAACCTTTATATTATCTCGTATATATTTGAGTAATATAACGGTTATTTTTTTGCCGTATATCATCTTGGAGAAATCCAATATATGGCTTTCTACTCTAAGTTCTTTATTAATATTGCTTATACCTATAAATGTAAGTGCCTGATAGCTAATGTCGCTATTGCCTATTTGTACGGTTGAGCTATATACTCCCATTTTAGGTATAAAAATATTTTTAGGTATTTCTAAATTTGCGGTAGGATATCCTATTTTTCTTCCTAAAGCATTGCCATGAACTACCAATCCGCTCATAGAATATTCTCTTCCAAGCATTTTATTTACACTAGTCATATCTCCATTAGACAGACATTCTCTAATATTTGAGCTTGAAATCTTATCATTTTTATATTTATGAAATTTAACGAAACTTACTCCAACTCCGCATTCTTTTGCGTATTTTTTTAAAAATTCATCATCTCCAATTCTGTCTTTACCAAAAGCAAAATCAATACCCACTGCAATATGTTTCATACGATAATATTCTATAAGCTTATCAAAGAACTCTTTAGCTTCCATTTTATAAAATTCTGGTAAAAAGTCAATAACAATTATATAATTAATACCAAGAGACTTGATAAATGCATTATTATCATCAGTATTATATATTGACAAATTCTTTTTTTTAATAACTATTGCTATTGAAATTAGATTATTTTTTTTGGCATAATCAACCGTATATTTAATGAGCTTTTGATGACCTCTATGTACACTGTCAAATTTCCCTATTGTTATTATGCTTTCTTTTTTTAAATCTATTTTGCAAAAATCATTGATAATTTGACTCATCTTAGTATTCTTTTTCCATTTCCTTAATTATTTGTTGTTTTTTATCATTGTTCAATACTTTTTTCAAAATTAATGATACTATTATAATAGTTAATGACATCATGAATGTATATAAATTCATAGTCCAATAGTTTAAATTTCTTATTATTATTTCTACTAAATTATAATGTTCTACATTTATAGCAAATATTACTTTTATTATTCCATATAATAAAAATGCATTTAGTATATTATGATATATATATTGTCTTGAATGTAATGATAATCCAAGCATATAAAAAGAGAAAAATAAAAACCATATATTAAAAAATATTAAAATAATAGCAAATACAGGAATATTTGCCAAAGTTATTATTTTTAATAATGCAGATATAACAGGAAAAGCTTCAAAACCAAATATAATATCAGATATAAAATTTGATATATAATTTATAAATGAATTTCTCTCAAATAAGCTTGATGCTTTTTCCACTTTTGAAACACCGTATATCTCTGTAACTTCATGTAATGATATTTCTTTATCTGTAATATATATATAATCTGCTATATATAACTTTCCTAAAACTGGAGGGTCTATTAGTATTACATTTTTATATGTATTATCTAAAAGTTTGTATCCTACTTTTATTAGATAATTATCTACTTTGGTAAAATATTTTCCACTTTCATCTATATACATAGAACTTCTATCATTAAGTTCATTTCTCAAATAATCTATATTTTTATCGAATACTATTATATATGCTGGATATAATGTTACAAAAAATGATAATATCCCTATTGCAGTTATAGCTGATAAATGTCCTACCAATTTATTCATTGAGCCTATTAATATTAAAGATGATGTTATCGCTGCTATGATAATAGCAAAGAAATAATGCTCCATCAAATTTTTTATTAAATCAAAATTAATATTTTGAGATATATTGTTTGTTTCTAATACTTTAAAGCAATATATTCCGAAGTATATTACAAAAAATACTATAAAGAAAAGTATAAGAATAATAAGATTTTTAACAATTTTCATGGCTATATATTATATCTATGATGAGAAAAATTCAAGTATAAAAATAAAATTAAGCTGATTTAATATCGGTTAATATTCCAAAATTATAAAAAGCACTGCTAATATCATTAAAAGATTCTAAATAATTTGATAATTCCATAATATTATAGTCATTTTTTACAGCTCCATACATGTTTATAATAACTAAATCCCCATTATTATTTGATAATTCTTTTTTTAAGCATATGAAATATTCCCATATATCTTTTTCTATAAAAAGACATTTTGATAAATCTAATATGATATTATTTATATTTTTTATTAAAAATTCTGATATTAATTCTTTTAGATGAGGAATATACTCATTGTACATATTATTATGTAATGATACGATAACAATGGAATTATCTTTAATAAGATAGCTGCTTTCAAATGAGGTATCTATCATACCATGATTCTAACAAATTTTTATTTTTTAGTCAATGAATTTATTCTAATTCATTTGCTTTTTTTTAACTTCTCTCTCCTGCTTCTATACATTATTATAGGCATATCTACAGCTATTCATTTTTTTTATTTCATGTCTAAATATGATTCCTTGATTGGCTGCATTTTTACTACATTATTATAACTTTCTACAAAGAAATTTTTATTGACTTCAGTATTTTTCCTATTAGCAGGTATCCATTATACTCTTTTTTCTTTATTGTATTAAAACCATGAAACGTGGAGGCTATATTATCTGCACATATTTTTCTGCTGAAATATAATTGCCTCTATGACAGCATTTATAATCTATACATGATATATTATTATTTGTATCCCTTAAAATACTAGTTTTTTATTTAATCTTTTACAAATAAAGGTTTATTTTTTCACTTCCTTTTAAATTATTAATGATATTTTTATGAATTATTGTTTCTTATAGCTATATGAAAAATTGAATATAGAAACTTAATATTAACTTGCAATATTATTAATCTATATTTTTAAATTATGTTTTAATATACTTGTTATTAATAATATTTAATATATAATATTAAAAAAATAATTCAGTTTTTATATTTAATAATATTTAAAATTAATATCAAGGAAATAAAAATATGGCTTTATCTATAGGAATAGTTGGGCTTCCAAATGTTGGAAAATCTACACTTTTTAATGCTCTTACAAATGCTCATGCTGAGGCGGCTAATTATCCATTTTGTACTATAGATAAAAATGAAGCCACTGCTATAATAAAAGATGAAAGAGTTGATAAATTAGCAGCACTTTTCAAATCAAAAAAGAAAGTTTATAATACAACTACATTCGTTGATATTGCAGGACTTGTAAAGGGTGCTTCAAAAGGGGAGGGACTTGGTAATAAATTCCTCTCACATATTAGAGAAGTTAATGCAGTTTTGCATGTAGTAAGGGTATTTGAAGATGGAAACATTACTCATATAGGAGATGTTGATCCTTTAAGAGATTTGGATATTATCTTAACAGAGCTTATGCTCGCCGATATTGACACTGTTAATGCTAGAATGGAAAAGCAGAAAAAAGCAGCTAAAAGTGCTAAAGTAAAATCTGCTGAAGAGGAAGTGGCATTATTAGAAAAAATACTTCCAGAGCTTAATAATTTTAAACCTGTATTTAGTTTGGATTTAACTGATTTAGAAAAAGAAATATTAAGACCTCTATTTTTATTAACAGCTAAAAGTATGATGATAGGTGCTAATTTATCAGAAAATGAACTTGCTAATCCTGAAAAGAATTCTAATTATATTACATTACAAAAATATGCTAATGAAAGAAATATTGAATTAATACCTTTCAGTGCCAAAATAGAAGCTGATTTACAGGATTTAGATGAAGAGGAGAGATTAAGCTATTTGGAAGATTTGGGTGTTAAAGAATCAGGTGTAGCAAGACTTACAAAGGCAGGACATAGATTGTTAAAACTTTTAACTTTTCTTACATCGGGAGAAGATGAAACTAGAGCTTGGACTGTGAGAGATGGTGCTTATGCTCCAGAGGCGGCAGGTGTTATACATAGCGATTTTGAAAGAGGATTCATAAGTGCTGAAGTTATAAACTGTGATAAACTTTTAGAGTTTGGAAGTTTTGTTAAAGCTAAAGAAGCTGGTGCTATAAGACTTGAAGGAAAACAGTATATCATGCAGGAAGGCGATGTTGTAACATTTAGATTTAATGTTTGATTTATATATAGCTTTTATAAATAAAAATTAAGTGAAAAATAGTAAATGAAAACACTATTTAAAAAACTGAATTATGAATATTAATTTTGAATTAAAATATATAAAGCTTTTCACTTTATCTGCTTGTATAGGGGCTGTTGTAGGTTTTATAGTTTCAATATATAGAATTCTGCTATATAAATTAAGTGTTAATGTATTTTATGTATCCAATTTTATATTTAATAAATGGTATTATCCTATACTTCTTTTTGCATTTCTTATAAGTATGGGCTGTCTTATAGGTTACATTCTCATACATTATCCTAGAATAAGAGGTGCTGGAGTTCCGCAAATAAAATATTATATGTCGCTTAATGAACCTAAAAATATTTTTCTAGAAATTTTATTTAAGCTTTTCGGAAGTATGATATCTTTTGCAAGCGGTATTTCTTTGGGAAGGGCTGGTCCTTCTATGCATGTTGGAATGCTTGTAGGACTTTTCTTTCATAAATATTTTTCAAAATTGTCAAAATATAGAAGATATTTACTTGTATCAGGGGCATGTGCTGGAATGACGGCTACTTTTAGTGCTCCATTTACTGGAATTGCTTTTTCTTTTGAGGAGCTTGGGGAGAATAAGAATCATATAGTTTTTGTATGTATAGTATTTTCTTGCATATCTTCAATACTTGTAATAGAGCATATTGTGGGGCAAGCATTTATACTTAATTTTAATTTGCCTAAAATTCTTGAGGTAAGGCATTATATATCACTTCTTCCTTTCGGTATAATATGCGGTATTCTTGCTTCGCTTTTGAATTTTTTAATTAATTTCTTCTCAAAATTATATCAGAAGATAAAAAGCGATATATTGCGTCCCGTGCCTGCTTTTTTGCTTGCAGGGTTTATGATAATGTTTTTTCCTTATGTGCTTGGCAGCGGTGATTTGCTTATAGGTAGCATAGTAAAGGATAAATTCACTACTTCAATGTTGTTTGTATTGATATTTGTGAAACTATTTTATACTTCTGTATGTGCTACTTCTGGGGCAGTAGGGGGGATATTTTTTCCTACATTTATATTGGGTGCTTCAATAGGTTCTTTATATGATATATTACTTATAAAATATTTTCCATACTATGCTATTTATGGTGATTTATTTATACTTCTTGGAATAACTTCGCTTATGTCTGGTATTACGAGAACTCCTATAATGGTATGTATATTAATACTTGAAATATCTAACTCTATCTCTAATTTTTCTGCTTTGGTTATAGTGGCTATGATATCGTATATGGTTGCTAAAGTACTTGGAGTAACTTCTATATATGATATTAATGATAAAGATTAATTAATATTATAATTGTATGTACTATGAAACTTTATCAGGAATTGTTTAATGATTTTTATAAAATTATTATAATGAAAGATTAGATGGATTAAGTATCGATTCTATTTGGAAGATATATAATAGAAATATCAGCCGATATAATGCTTAATATTAATTATAAAGAAATATGGGATTTTATCATTGAGCCTTTTAAAAATAAATATCTTCTTTTTATATAAAACTATATGAAAAAGTTTTACTATGCTGTGATATTGCAGATGATAAAAAATTAAAATACAAAATATCTAAAAAACATAAAAAAGAATTGAAAAAATTGAATATATATTTAAATAACTTAATAATTTATTTAATGCATTCATTAATAAATTCTATAGGCACATCCATAAGCTTTGCAGTTTCTTCTATACTCATGCCGTTATTTAAAAATCTATTGCATACTGATTTCATATTTTCGCCTACTTCTATAATATGTTTGTCTAAATCATAAAAACGAATAACTCTCTGTCCCCAAGAATGCTCTTTAACTTTATGTAGATATTCTATATTGTAATTTTTTAATTTATCAATAAAATTATCAAAATCATCTTCTTCAAAATAAATTTCAAAATTATTTCCTCCGAAAGAGATATCATTTTTATCAATAAACTTTTTATATGTTTCAATAGTTTGCAAAACTAATCCACCTGTTAATGTTTTATTTGCTCCGAAATCCATAATTACATGAAGTCCTAAAACATTTTTATAAAATTCAATGGATTTGTCTATATCTTTAACTATAAGCATAGAATTTTTTAACTGCATTCTATATATCCAAAATTTATATTTTTTATAAATTAAATATTTTATAATTTTATTTTATATACTTTGATGATATGTATATTGAATATGAAATTATTAGTTAATATTAACCTGCTATATCTCCATATTCTATGTTTTTATCTCCATCAATATAAACTATCAAAGAATGATGTTTAAAATAATCAGGTTCAAAAAGTATATGAAGTGTAGTATCAGGTCTTGTTTCATCTTCATCGAAATCTATTAAAATTGTATCTATATATATGGCATTAAAAAAATCTTCTTCTTTAATAGGAGTTGTAATTAATTCTCCAGATTGATTTTTATATGTATTTTCATCTACCTGCTCGCATGTTTCTATCCATTCTTCTGCTAATTCCAAACATTGCTTACATATAAGAAAATCTGTAACATTTTTTTTATGCTCATCAATCCATTTTAATATTTCATTTATTTTATCTATATATTTCATAAGCATTTCAGATTTATTAGCTTCCTCTCCGAAATCTATTAATAATGATGTTTTTTCATCATTCCATAAATCACAATCAGATTCATAAGAAAAGTAATCATTTTCATAGAAATCTTTTATAATTTTTTCTTTCATAATTTCCTCTTTTTCATCATTTTTAATTTTCTATTACTATTTATTAAATATAGTAATATGTTATTAATTTTCAAGTATTTATATTCTTTTTTTTTACTGCTTCTATTACTATATTGCATATATCTTCATCATTAAAATATCCGCTGTCTATGGTAAGATTATAATTTACCATATTTCCCCATTCTTCACCTGTATAATATTTATAATAATTAGCCCTGTATTTATCTGTATTTTTTAGCTGAGTTTCGGCATTCTCCATTTTTATACCATATTCATTTGATATTCTTTCTATTCTATTTTTATTTGTTGCATGTATGAATACATTAAAGCATTTATGACATGTTTCTTTTAGTATAAAATTTGCACATCTTCCTATTATAACACAGCTTTCTTTATTAGCTATGTCTTTTATTATTTCTCTTTGTATTTCAAACATTTTATCTAAAGTAGAATATTTTATTTCATCAGAAAACGGGCTTGAAAAATATTCTTTATTAAATGCAGTAAAGAAAAGATTATCATTTGTAAATTTTTCTTCTACATTTTCTATATATTCTTTATCTATACTCATTTTTTTTGCCACTATTTCTATGAATTCTCTGTCATAAAAGCTAATATTTAATTTTTCAGCTATTAATTTACCTATATATCTTCCGCCACTTCCATATTGTCTACTTATAGTTATAATAATATTTTTCATAGTACTTTACCACTTATTTAACATAATTATATTATTCACATTATAATATAAAAAAAAATTAAATCTATATTTATATATTCTAATTTTTTATTTATTTTTTAAAAAATAGTTTGATTTTTTTTACATAATTGATATCATGTAGCAATAGTAATTTAATAAAAAATGTTATTTTTATATAAATAAATTTGGAGGAAATAAATATGGCTGCTAAAACATTAGAAGAAGTTTTATATCAAATATTTCAAGGTGAATCAAATGCTGCAAATAGATATAGTTCATTTGGAAAGGTATCTAGTAATAAAGCTATTCAAAAGGTGTTCTCAACAACATCTTTAGCAGAAAAAATACATGCTGAAAAAATGAGAAAATTGGCATTAAGAAGCGGATTAGATATGAGTAAATTCGTACCAGAACTTATGCCTGTAGAATCTTTAAGCGATAAAGAAAATTTAGAAGCAGGAATCAAAGGTGAGGTTTATGAATCTACTATACTTTATCCTCAATTGGCACAGGTTGCAATAGAACAGAAAAATAAATTGGTAAGTGAAACAGTAAATTCTTTAGGTAAGGTAGAAACAGAACATGCTAAACTTTTCCAAGATATTATAGATAATTTTTTAAATAAAGATGGAGATGTAACTTTCTATCTTTGCCCAAGCTGCGGTAACATTTACATAGATAAATGCCCTGAAACTTGTGAAACTTGTGGCGGTTCTGGAAAAATGTTCCAAAAATATTAATGTAATAATTATTTTTTATTTTTTTTATAGCAATATATCAATATATTATTGACTTTATAATAAAACTATGTTAATAATATAATACTATAAAAAATAATTAAAAAAATAACGAGGTGAAATATGAACATAGTGATAATTATCACCTCTGTTGTAGTTGCGTTTGTTTTTGGATATATAACTCGTTTTATTATAGCTAAAATTAAGCTTAATTCTACGGAGATAATAACACATAAGTTGCTTCAAAGTGCAAGGGAGCAGGCAGAAAATGAGAAAAAGAGTATACTTTCTGAAGCCAATTTCGAAATACAAAAGGAACGTAATAGATTAGAAAGTGAGAATAGAGATAGAAAAGCTGAAATTCAGAAATTAGAAAATAGAGTACTACAACGAGAGGCTAATATCGATAAAAAGTCTCAATATTTGGAAAATAAAGAGCATAATATTGAGAACAAAATGAAAAAAATTAAAGAGCAGGAAGAAAAATTAACTTCTGTAATAGAAGAGGCTGACAAAGAGCTTGAAAGAATAGCTGGTCTTTCTAGAGAAGAGGCTAAAGCCGATTTGATAAAAGATATAGAAGAAGACGCCAAAAAATCTGCCACTAAAATTGTTGACAATATAGAAAAAAATGCCATTGAAATGGGAGAGAAAAAGGCTAGGGAAATTATAGTACAAACTATACAAAGACTTTCCAGCGAAGTGGCACAAGAAACTTCTGTAACATCTGTATCACTTCCAAGTGAAGAGATGAAAGGAAGAATCATAGGAAGAGAGGGTAGAAATATTAGAATGCTCGAAACTCTTACTGGAGTTGATATTATTATAGATGATACCCCTGAAGCTGTTGTAATATCTTGTTTCGATCCTGTAAGAAAGCATATTGCCAAAGTTTCTTTAGAAAAACTCATATTAGATGGAAGAATACACCCTGCTAGAATAGAAGAAGTTGTTGAAAGAACTAAAAGAGAAGTGGAAGATTCTATAATGGAAGCAGGTGAAAATGCTATAGTAGATTTGAATCTTACAACTATGCATCATGAATTAATCAGACATATGGGAAGGCTTCAATATAGGACTAGTTACGGACAAAATATGCTTCTTCATAGTAAAGAAGTTGCCAATATTGCTGCTATGATAGCTGCTGAAATAGGTGCCAATGTAGAAATGGCAAAAAGAAGTGCATTTTTGCATGATATTGGTAAGGCTATAGAAACAGAGGGAGAAGGTTCTCATGCTATGAGTGGTGCGGATTTAGCTAAGAGATGCGGAGAAAAAGAAGAGGTTGTTAATGCTATAAGAGCACATCATAATGATGTTGATACTCAAACTGTTGAGGCTGTTATAGTGAAGGCTGCTGATGCTATAAGTGCCGCAAGACCTGGTGCTAGAAGAGAATCTTTTGAAAGTTATATAAAACGTTTGGATAATTTGGAGAAAATTGCTGATAGTATAGATGGCGTTGAAAAATCATTTGCTATACAGGCTGGAAGAGAACTTAGAGTTATGACTAAAAGCGATATAGTAGATGATGTTCAGGCTAAACAGATAGCCCGTGATATTGCTAAAAGAATAGAAGATGAATTAAAATATCCAGGTATTATTAGAGTTACTGTTATTAGAGAAACTAGAGCAGTTGAGGTTGCCAGATAAAATTTTATAATTAATAACAAAAGGTAAATAAAAATGTCTGTAAAAAATATACTATGTATTGGAGATATTGTAGGTGTTACAGGACGTTATGCTATAAGAAGGCATTTAGAAGAAATAAAATTAGAGAACAATATAGACTTTGTAATAGCCAATGGGGAAAATGCAGCTAATGGTATAGGTATTACTAGAGATACATCTGCCGAACTATTTTCTTCAGGTATAGATGTACTTACCTCTGGTAATCATATATGGAATAATAGAGATGTTTTTGCTTTGATAGGTAATGAGCATAGACTTCTTCGTCCGTATAATTATCCAAGCGATGCTCCCGGACTTGGTTATTATATATATGATATGCTAGATTGTAAGATTGGTGTTATTAATCTTATGGGAAGAACTTTTATGGATCCTTTAGATTGTCCTTTCAAAAAAGCCAATCTTGCAATTAAACATATAAAAGAAAAAACTAATATCATATTTATAGATTTTCATGCAGAAGCTACAGCTGAGAAAATAGCTTTTTCTTATTATCTTGAAGGGCAAGTTTCTTGTATATTCGGTACTCATACCCATGTTCAAACAGCAGATGAAAAAATATTGTCATCTCATACTGCTTATATATCGGATATTGGTATGTGTGGAAGTTATTATTCGGTTATAGGTATGAAAAAAGAGGCTGCTATTGCTAGATTTGTTACTAAAATGCCTCATAGATTTGAAGTTGAAACTACTAGTCCTATGATTAATGGTATTATAGTACAGATTGATGCTTCTACTGGTAAAGCGGTATCTATCAAAAGAATAAATTTAGTATATCATAATGATGTAGTAGAAAGACAATAAAAATAAATATATATTTTTTAGAGTTTGATTATGGAAAATTATAATAGTCCTAAAATTTTTCTAAGACATTTTTTTATTTTTTATATAAAAGTAGCTGTTATCCATACTCTAACTTATATATTTTTTGGGATATTTTTCTCAAATATGTTCGACTATAAAGCTATATATAGCAATGAAATAGTTGTTAATTTTATGAGAGGTTTTGAATCGCCTCTTACAGTTATTGGACCTTTTTTACAGCCTATAAGAGCAATATTTATAGCTATAGGTTTATTTCCTATAAGAAAAATTATAATGACGAAATTCGGTTGGTTTATAGTATGGCTTATATTTGTATGTATTGCAATTATATCTGCCCCCGCATCAGCTCCAAGTTCTATAGAGGGATTAATATATACTCAATTGCCAATATCATTTCATCTTGTCAATTTACCTGAACTATTACTTCAAACTTTTAGTTTTTCTATTATACTTTGGATTACCGAAATGCTTCCTCATAGTGAAAAAGAATTTTCTAATAGAGTATTTTTTACTAAATTATTATTTTCTATTATATTTACAATGATAGGAATCTTTTTAACTTCTATATGTGGCATAATTATAATGAACTTTTTGGAATTGGATTATAATAATGCCAAATTGGATAGAGGTACTATTTCATATTTAACTACAATATCTATACTTACTATTATTATTTCATATTCATTCTCAGATAAAGTTTATAAAAATAAATTATGGCTTCTTCTTACTATTCCTTTGATTTTATTATTATATATAGGCTTCCCTTATGGATATAATTATTTATTCAAGACAGTTTATAATAATAATATGTCTTTGATTCCTTATAGTTTGTCAGCTGTTTTAATGTCTATCATTTATTATGTGATTTTTGTAATTGTTTATGGAAAATTAAAAAAATTCAATAAAAAACCTTCTTATAATGATATTAAACCTGATGAAAATGAAAAAATAGAAAATGATAATATAAAAGTTATAGATATTATTCCTATAGAAAATGATGATAATGATGAAAATCAAGATAATGGAAATAATGAATCTAATAAAGAATCTTTGAATAATACATAAATTTTAATTTGTCTATAAATTAGTGAACATTAAATATTAAATGTAGTCTTTTTTGTATGAAATGTTGCGTAAAAATAAAATAATTATTATTTTTTGATTATTTGAAGTAAATTTATGATATATTAATAATTTATAGTGTTTACTTATATATTTTTTAGTATATCATTAAAGAAAATAAAATAATTAATTTTTTAGATTTGAATTATGGAAAAGATATTTTTTTATTCGACATTAATATTATTGATAAATAGTTTATTACTTTTTTCCAAAAATGAGGTAGAGAGACCAGTTCCTTATGATCCGAATTTTAGTTCTTTAAAATTCCAAGATTGGCTTTTAGTTGCTGATTTCGATAGTGATAATATACCAAGTTTTAAATTTATAGATAAAACAGAAGATAGATATTGGGAAATTAATGATAAAGATACAAAAGAATATAAATATAATGGAAAAAATTCAAAAGCTGGTATGTTCTTTATATCATTTATGACATATTATCAATATAGAGGCTATAATCCTTTATACACAGAAAAAAGAAATAAAGATAATGAAAATGTACTTAAACGTTTTTATTTTTATAGATTTACAGGAAAGGGCGGTGGAATAGTAGCTTTGGATAATACATTAGTTGCAGTAGATATCTATACAAAATATGTATATATATATGGAATTCCAGTGATAGAAAATAATGTATTAGGAGTTGAAGTTCCTCTTAAATGGGGACCTTCAGATGTAGTTTCATATAAAGGTTCTATTCTTCCTTTTTATAAATATGATCCTGTAGGATATGTTAATGAAGATGGAAGTGTAGTTTTATATTCTTTTTATCAGAATTCATTTTTGGATAAAGAGAATAGATATCAACCGCTTTATAATAGTAAATACATTTATAGATAATATAGACAATTTTGGATACAAAAGTTTTATTTAACAAAAAAGCTATTACTTCTATTAAAGTGATAGCTTATTTTTATCTTTCTTTTATTGATTTTAGATATATTTTGGATATTTGCCAATCATTATTGTCTATAAATTTTAATTTGGATTTCAATTTAGAAGTAAATTCTGCTATTTTATTTTTATTGCATATTTTAAATCCATCTCCTAAAAAATATAATCCAGTAATCCATTCTTGCTCTTTTTTAGTATATAGACAATAAAAAGCATCTTCTCCCAATGGATATCTTATTTTTATATTGAATTTAGAATTTTCAGGAGGTATTACATAATTTTTTCTAGCATCTATTTTATTTTGATATTCATCATTAAAATAATTATTAAAGTCATTAGGATACATCAATATTATATTACCGTCATTTTGGAATGCAAAAATATATAAATAACCTTCATTATTCGATCTGAAATTTATTGTAAAGCTTTCTCCCTCTATTATTTCACCTATATCATATATGGCATTTGTTTTATTTTCTAATGTAATTCTATCTATTCTCACATTTATATTTATACCATTTATAGGAGATTCGATAGATTTCAATATTGAGTTTGCAAAATAAAATTCTAAATAACTGCATATCTCTTGTATAGTTGATATACTTTCATAATTACTTTTAAGTTTATATTCTTTAAGTATATCTCCTGTACTCATGTCTATAACTTTAAAATTGTATTTTATTTCATAAAGTTCTTCATCACTTTTTTCTTCACTAGCCTTATCTATACCTTCTATTTTTTTTCCTATACTATCTTCTATTATATTGCCTAAATCTTTTATCTCATTTGTAAGAACTATATCATTACTCAACATATTATTTGTAATATTATAATTGCTTAGTATTGTATTTATATTGTTTGAACTTATTGAGATATTATTATTTGTATTATTATTTGTATTTTTTATTACTTTTTCACTTTCCATTATTATAACAGCTTTCACTTTCAAATTTGATGCTACTGTTAATCCTTCTTTTAATGTTAGTTTATTGGTAGAAAATAGTTTTTTCTTTTCTCTATCTACAGAAATAGAAGTTTTTTGTTTAAGGTATGCAAATCTATTTATAGTTCTTACCAATTCTTTTCTTAAAGGTTCATTGGCTCTTAAACTATGATCTAAATCCACTGTAGCTATAAGCATTCTCTCTCTTGAATAGAGATTTAATGATATAATACTTATAATTAATATGTATTTTAATATAAATTTCAAAAATTACTCCTAATATTCTAGAGTAGGTTTAATACCATTTTCTTTTTCGTATAATTTTTCAAGCATATCCATAATTCTTGATAAATCATCAGAACTATAATATTCTATTACTATTTTACCTTCTTTTCCATTTTTATCTATAACATTAACTTTTGTAGAAAATATTTTTTCCAAATCGTTTTCAAGCTGTCTTATATTAGGATCTTTTTTATTATCTTTTTTTATTTCATTTTGATTTTCTATATTTTCAGATGATATATTATTCTTTCTATCTTTTACTATTCTTTCACATTCTCTCACTGAGTATCCATTTTCTATTATTTCTTTTGCAAATATTTCTCTTTCATTTTCATCGTTCAATGATAATATAGTTCTTGCATGACCTTCTGTTATTTTGGATTCTAATATTAAATTTTGTATATTCTCGCTTAAATCTAATATACGCATAGAATTTGCTATAGTACTTCTGCTTTTTCCAACTCTTAAAGCTAATTCTTCCTGTTTAATATTCAAATCATATATTAATTTTTTATAGCTTCTAGCAATTTCTATGGCATTTAAATCAGCTCTCTGTATATTTTCAACTAATGTAAGCTCAAGCATTTTTGAATCAGCTATATTTTGTAATACTAAAGCAGGAACTTTATCTTTATTTAAAAATTTAAATGCTCTAAATCTTCTTTCTCCAGATATTATTTGGTATTTTCCATCTTTTTCTCTTAAAGTAATAGGATTTATAAGTCCGTTTTCTTTTATAGATTCTGCAAGACCTTGTATTTCTTCTTCATTAAATACTTTTCTAGGCTGATCTGGGTTTACATCTATAAGCGATATATCTATTTCCAATACTCCGTTTTTTTCAGCCTCTTCAAAAGCTCTTTTTATTTCTTTATCTGCTGATTTTATTAAGGCATTCATACCTTGACCGCCAAGTCCGCCTTTTCTGCTCATAAAAACCTCTTTTATATTATTAACAAATTATAATTTTTATATATTTTATTTTGATTTTTCAATAAACTCTTTAGCAAATTCCTTATAGCTTCTAGCCCCAACACAGTCTTTGTCATAATCGCCTATAGCTTTACCATAAGAAGGAGCCTCACTTAATCGCACATTTCTAGGTATCATAGTTTTGTAAGTTTTTTCTTTAAAGAAATTAGCAACCTCTCTTACAACATCGGCAGCCAATTTAGTTCTGGCATCATACATAGTGAGAAGTACACCCTCTATTTGAAGTTCTTTATTAAGATTTTCTTTTACAAGTGCTATTGTATTATTGAGTTCTGCTACTCCGTCCAAAGCATAAAACTCACATTGTATAGGTATAAGTACAGAATCAGCTGCAGTTAAAGCATTGAGAGTTAATATACCTAAAGTAGGTGGACAGTCTATAATTATATATTCATAATCATTTTTTACAGTTTCTACAGCTTTTTTAAGCTTATATTCTCTTGCTATTTCATTAACGAGTTCTATTTGAGCCCCTACCAAATCGGAGTCAGCAGGTATTAGATATAGATTTTCCTGATATGTTTGTATTATAACATCTTTAGACTCAGCTTCGCCTATTAGTATGTCATATACACTTTTCTCCATTTGCTCTCTAGCAACACCTATTCCCAAACAAGCATTTGCCTGTGGGTCCATATCTATAAGAAGGGTTTTATGACCCATTTTTGCTATGTTTGCACTTAAATTTACGGCTGTAGTTGTTTTTCCTACTCCACCTTTCTGATTGACTATGGCTATAACTTTAGACATAAATATATCCTCAAAATTAAAAACTTAATTATTAAAAAACTTCATGAAATTATATTATTATATCAAAATCGGCTATTTTATCAAGTTTTATATAACTATTTTATCAATGTAATTTATTTTATATATTTCTATTTATGTAAAAATCTAATAATTTATTTTATTGTATATCTTTTATGAAGATTCAGGTTTTTATAGAAGCTTAAATTTATTTTTCTATAATGATATGCGAATTTTGGTTTGAATTATATTTCAAAAGTTCAAATTAATTATAAATTTATAATATTGAGCATATTAGTTTTCAAAGTTAGTTCAAATTAATTTTTTATAAACTTCAATAATATTTTATATAATTATTCAATTAATTAATACTATTTTTATAATATTGTATTTTATTTAGCACCTGCAGTTTTTAAAAGACTTACAATATTATTATGTTTTTCTTTAGTGGCATAAGTTAAAGCTGTTTTATCTTTTTTATCTTTTATATTTACTTTGGCACCTGCATCTATTAAAAGTCTTACAACATCAATATGTCCGTTTTCTGCTGCTTTACTTATTGCTGTTCTGCCTGCTTTATTTTGAAGATTTAAATGGCATCTGTACTGAAGTAATAATTCTATGATTTGAAGATGTCCGTATTCAGATGCTTTTATTAATGCATTATCGCCTTTGGAATCCTGTTCATTTATATCCTCTCCGTCTTTAAGAATCTCTCTTATCTTTTTTGCATCTCCTGCTTCAGCTGCATTTACCAAGTCCAAATTACTTTTAGAAAATGCATTTCCATAAAATGATAATAATATAATTATAAAAAATAAAAATACTTTATTATTTAATTTCATAACTATACTCCAATATTTTATTACATATTAAAAATCGTCATTTTTTCATAAATATTTTATTAAAAATTTTTAAATAAAAATATTTTAATAATTATAATATACACATCTTTTATCTATTATTATAGATATATTATTTTATAAAAGTTTTATGATTTGTTAATAAAAATATTTCGCATATATGTATATTTTCTATAGAGTTTTATAATTAAATTTAATGTATTAGTTAATTTTTATTTATATTAATAAAATTGTAAACTTTCTGCCTCTTTATAAAAATAAGCTTGCAGTGTGTTCATAATTTTATTATTCTCTTTACAATAAAAAATTTTTAGTTAATAGATACTAACATTTTTATGAATATCAGAACTAATAATTTTTATTTTATTCTCTTATGCTTGAAACTAGCTCTATGATTAACATAATCATCTACGATTTGATAGTTTCCAAAAATTTTATATTTGTATATAGTTAAACCTTCCAAGCCTACGGGACCTCTTGCATGAGTTTTGTTTGTAGATATTCCAACTTCGGCACCGAAACCGTATCTGAATCCGTCAGCAAATCTTGTTGAAGCATTGCAATATACATTAGCAGAATCAACATAAGTCATAAATTTTTCTATATTATCTTTGTCTTCTGATATTATTGAATCTGTATGATGAGAGCCGTATTTATTTATATGATTATATGCTTCTTCTGTGTCTGATACTATTTTTAAAGATACTTCTTTTTCTCCGTATTCTAAATGCCATTCTTTTACTTCGCCTATATCCGATTTATCAAGTATTTTTCTCACTTCATTATCGCCGTTTATTTTTATTTCATTATCTTTGAATAGATTATAAATTTTTGGCAAGTATTCTGAAGCAATATTTTTATTTATGAGTATAGTTTCAACAGCATTGCATGCACTTGGATACTGAGCCTTGGCATCTAAACATATTTTAAGTGCTTTTTCTTGATTGGCACTTTCATCTATATATAAATGACATATTCCATCAGCATGCCCTAATACTGGTATATTTGTATTTGCTTTTATGTACTGAACTAAATTATTTCCGCCTCTTGGTATTATGAGGTCAATATATTTATCCATTGATAATAATTCTTTTATATCCTCTCTAGTAAATACCAAATTAACAGAGTTCTTTGGGAATTCTCTCATACTGTTTAGTGTTTCTTCTATTATAGAGAATATTGCTTTATTTGTATTGTCTCCCTCAGTTCCTCCTTTAAGTATAACAGCATTTGAAGATTTTATACATAAAGAAGATATTTGAGATATAACATCAGGACGGGCTTCAAATATTACAGCTACAAGCCCAATAGGACAGGATACTTTTTTTAATACCAAATTGTCATCAAGCTCTGTTTCTAATAATGTTTTATTTATAGGGTCTTCAAGTTTTACAACATCCCTTATTCCTGAAACAACATCTATTAATTTATTTTCATCTAATTTTAATCTTCCAAATATTGCTTTTGAAATTTTATTTTCATTTAGAAGTTTCTCTGCATATTCCAAATCTTTTTTATTTGCTTCAAATATTTTATCTTTATTTTCTTCTATTTTTTTTGCTATTTCAAGAAGTGCTTTGTTTTTTATATCTGTGCTTAAAGACTGTAATTGATATGTAGCCTCCTTAGCATTTTTTACTAAATCTATCAACTGCATATAATTCTCCATTTTTTGATATTTATTTATTAACTATAATTATATAAATTATGAAAATATTATCAATAATTTTATAATTAATCATAAATTAAGCATTAAAGATACCCAGTCATTTTTTCTTTTTCTTAAAATAATATTGAGTTTATTTTCTCTTATTGCATTATTCATATATGATTCTTTTTCTAATAGTATTCCTGATAATATTAAAATGGAATTAGCTTTTAATAATTCTCTTAATTCGGCAAGTATTTCTATTAGTATATCCGTTTCAATATTTGCAATTACAAGATCGAATTTAGAATTTATCAAATCTCCAGTACTGCCAAGTATAATATTATTCAATTCAATATTATTATAAGAAGCATTATCCATAGTGCAATTAACAGCATCATTGTCTATATCTGCAGATGTAATATCTCTTGCCCCCAATTTATATGCCAATAATGATAATATACCGCTTCCGCATCCTATATCAGCTATAGATTTTGATGTTATGTCATTATTATTTGCATATTCATTTATCATTTCAAGGGCGAGATATGTAGTTTCATGAGTACCAGAACCAAATGCATACTGTTTTGCTATATATAAAGTATTTTCACTTTCTTCATCATAAAAATCTTTTAAATTAGGTACTATAGTTATATTTCCTATATTGAAGGGTTTTAAAAAATCCATATATGAAGTCAAATATTCTTCGGACTTTAATTTTTCTATATTATAACTATATTCTGTATTATCTTTAATATTTTCTTCTATTATTAAAAGATTATTTTTTAATATTTCCTCATTTTCATTATATATATTAACTATCGATATACTTTCATCTTTTATTGGAAATTCTATATTAAACCCAAGTATATTTAATTTTCCGCTTTCTATGATAGCTTCAATGATATCTTCAAATCCTCTTTCCAATTTTATAGACAATGAATATATAATCATAATAACTCCAAAGTGAATATTTTTTCATTATTATAATATATTAATTATTTTATTGATATCATTTATTTTAGTTTACATATCTTTTTTATATTTTATTACAAAAGCATTATCACTAACAGTTCCTCTTACAGCCTCAAAATCTTTTTCCATAACATTTTTATCATCTATTCCAAAACTAACCATTTTTGATATATCATATTCTTTTTGAACATCTTTATAAAATATTTTATAGGCTTCTTCAATTAATGATATATGTCTTTGTAATAATGTTTTTATAGTTTTTTTATTTATATCTTTAATATTGTATCTTGATTTAGCTTTATCCATAACCCAAGATTTTTCATCTTCTGTATATATATTGTATAATTTTTCAAATTCGCCTATTAAGGTTTTTATATCATTTATTTTATCATTTTCTAAATTTTTGATAATATTATCTACTCTTTGTTTTGCACATATAAGCCCTCCTATATCTGCCCATTTTTCAAAAATATTATTTTCATCATATTGCAAACTTGATATTATTTCATCTATATTTTTTGAATTTTTAATATATAAAATTATTTTGTTATGTAAGTACAAATCTATTGCTATTGAGTATCTTTTTGAATATTTATCCAAAGAAGATTTTTTTATAATCATATTATTGTATGTTAAGAAATTTTTATTATTATCATCAATATTTTGTTTTTTTATTTCTCTTAATATTTCTTCAGATTTAAGCATTTTTGATACGGTATAAGGACTAAATACATCGAATATTATTAAATCTTTTTTATCCCCTTTCCTTCTATCTCTGTCTTTCCATTTATTTTCATCTCTTGAAAGTCCTACGCCAAAAAGGTTTAAAGCTGGTATAAGTCTAGTTTGATGATATCCATGTTCTGTGATATATGAGAAAGGAAAATCAGAGGAGTCAACATTATCATAATGGGATCCTATAACAGTTGAAAATGCTCCTATATGAGAAGGCCATAAAATATATGAATTGCTTCCAGTTTTGCATCCTCTTTCCATAAATCCATGATGATAAGGTCCTAATTTATACATATGATTGCTTTGATTTGTTGCACTTCCTGCATTGAAAAAAGAGAAATGACTTGCTATTAAAAGTGTAGCTTTATGATGAGTAACTGTATAAGGAGCTGCAAATATAGAAAACATTTCTCCATGTTCTCCCTCACAATTTGCAAATAGAAGAGAATCCTCACATGAAAATTGTCTTCCTAATTTTACACCTTCACCTATAAATGCTTTTTTTGTAAGAGTGCCATCAACTATATTAGCTCCTTTAAGAACAATAGAATCTTTTAATATAACAGAAGTTCCTATATATGAAGGACATTCTTTTGTGCTGATTATTGTAGTGTTATTAATTTCATCTGTATTTTCTATTGTAGTATATGGATCTATTAAAGAGTTTTTTATTAATCTTGCATTTATGATTTTTGCATGCTTTTTTATTTTTCCAAATCTTCTAGTTTTTTGTTTTGTGTATTGATCTATGATAGAGTTTATTTTTTCACGCATTAATTTTTCATGTCTGTACATTGCAATTAAATATGCTATATGAGAATTAAGCCTATTAAAAATTTTTACGCTTCTTCCATCTCCTTCCATAATAGGGGAGGTTTCCACTCCGTTTCCAAAACTACTTTTTCCTTCCATGTATATAGAACCTGCATTTTCTATTATTACTCCATTATCTATTTTGTAGTTTGCTATAAATCTTCCTACATTATTGATATATACATTTCCATTAATAAATACATCTATTAAAGTTGCTCTATTTATAGATGCTAGTAATTTTACTTTTTTATGATATCTTACCATTCCATTAAGTGCATTTATTTTAATTTTTCCATGAAACTTAACATCTTTTATTCTGCTTAAATCTACATTTTTTATTAATATTTTTTCCCAAGATTGAGAACTGCATCCTTGGGATTTTAGGAAATTTATTTCTTCATTTGTGAGATTTCTAAAATCATTATCCTGTTTTTTGAAAATATACATAACTAAAAAAATTTCCTTATAAAATATTATTTATTTATCATTATGTTAACTTATAAAAAATATGTAAATTTTTTGTAAAAATGAAAATTCGTTAAAAAATGAAAAATATTACAGATTATATATCATAATTAAATAATTTGCTATCACTGTATGAAATAAATTTTTATTTTATTAAAGTTAGTTGATAATATATTAAGTTGTAAAATTTTCATCATCAGTAACAGTTACTGTAATAGAACTTCTTCACCTTTACTTGAAGTAAATCCATCAAATGTGTATCCGATTTTAGATTTTACTTTTTATATAAAAAATTACAAAAAGATAGATTTTTAATTTATAAATTGAAAATTAAAAAAAATTATATTTATTATTGACTTAATTCTTATATAAGTATATTATAATATTCTAATATACTTATATAAGAGGTTATGTATTAATGAAAAAGAATACAAAAAAAATAAGTATGAAAGAAGATAATTTTTATAAAGAAACTGATTATGATGATAATTGCGAAGTAAATGTTTCTGACAGTAATATATCTTCATTCATACCAAAATTACCAAATGATGAAGAGTTTTCTCTTTTAGCTGATTTTTTTTCTGTATTTTCTGATTCAACAAGATTAAAGATAATATCAGCTTTGAGTGAAAAGGAATTATGCGTACATGAATTATCATCATTACTTGATATGAAGCAGCCTTCTGTATCTCAGCATTTAAAGATGCTTTGGCAGGCTAGGGTAGTAAAAAAAAGAAAAGTAGGTCTTCATGTTTTTTATAGATTAGATGATGAGCATATAGAAAAAATTTATACTTGGGGGTATGAGCATGTTAAAGAATAAAGAAAGGCTTTTATTTTTATTAGAAATAGTTTTAGGACTTGTTGTATTAATATTATTATATACTATGCATAAAAGTTTGCATGGCATTATAGAATATATTATTTTCTTTATACCTTATTTTATTTTGGGAAGGGAAGTATTCAAAAATGCAGCTTTAGATTTTATTAAGGGAAAGTTTATGCGTGAAAGTTTCCTTATGAGCATTGCTACAATAGGAGCTATAATGCTTCATGAACTTCCTGAGGCTTTGGCTGTACTTATGTTTTATAGAATTGGAGATTATTTTGAAGATATGGCAGTTAATAAATCTAAACGAACAATAGCTGCATTAATGGCTATAAGACCCGATTCTGCAAATATTATAAGAGAGAATGGAAAAGTTGAAAAGGTTGATATATCTGAAGTTCATATAAATGATAATATAATAATAAATCCATTTGAAAAAGTTCCTCTTGATTCTGTAATATATGAAGGAGAAAGCTGGATTGATACTAAGGCTTTAACAGGAGAGAGCATGCCTAGAAATGTTAAAGTTAATGATGAAATTCTTGCTGGTACTATTAATGGTGATAATACAATAAAAGCAAAAGTAATAAGAGATTATGGAGAATCATCAATAGCTAAAATATTAAAATTAGTTCAGGATTCGCAAAATAGAAAGGCTAGTATAGAGCAGTTTATAAGCAGATTTGCAGGTATATATACACCTATAGTGGTATTTGGTGCTATTTTACTTACTGTAATTCCTACTATAATGTATGGTACAGAGGTTTTTGATAATTGGTTCAAACGTTCTTTAACTTTATTGGTAGTATCCTGTCCTTGTGCTTTTATGGTTGGTATTCCTTTGACATATTTTGCTTCCATAGGCAGAGCTTCAAAATTGGGTATAATGGTTAAAGGTGGTATATTTTTGGACTTTCTTGCAAAAACTCAAAAAGTTATTTTCGATAAAACAGGTACTCTTACAAAGGGAGAATTTTCAATAAGAGATATATATAATACTGGTTTATATGATAATGAAACTTTATTTAAATATGCTGCTTATGCTGAAAAAGGTTCTTCCCATCCTATTGCTGTATCAATAATAGAACATTACAAAAATAATCATAATGGTATTATAGATGATAATTTGATAAAAAGTCATAAGGATATAAGTGGAAAAGGTGCTTCATCAATAGTTGATAATAAGAATGTATTGATAGGAGGACTTGACTTATTAAAGCACAATAATATTGATATAAAAGATATTGAAAAAGATATTAAAGAAAAAAATATAAATGTTCATATAGCAATAGATTCAAAATATGCTGGAGGTTTTTATATTGATGACAGTGTGAAAGATGATACTAAAGAGGCTATTGCTTTATTAAATTCTATGAATATAAAAACTGCATTGATAAGTGGAGATAATATTGATAGAGTGGAGGCATTTGCAAAAGATATGAATATACAATCATTTAAAGGTGGCTGTCTTCCAGAAGATAAAGTAAATGTACTTGAAACTATGATGAAAGATTCAAAGGCTTCTATATTTGTAGGAGATGGTATTAATGATGCACCTTCTTTGGCACGTGCTGATATTGGTATTGCTATGGGGGGACTTGGTTCTGATGCTGCTATAGAGAATGCCGATGTTGTTATTATGGATGATAAGCCTTCAAAAGTTTCTACTGTTATAAAACTTGCTAAGAAAAATCATGTCGTAGTTGTACAGAATATTCTTTTATCATTAGTAATAAAATTCGGAGCTATTATTTTGGGAGCTTTGGGACTTGCTTCTATGTGGTTAGCTATATTTGCTGATACTGGTGTTACTGTTATAGTAGTATTGAATGCTTTGAGGCTTCTTTATCCTTTTGGAGAAAAAGACGATACTGCTAATATAGATATCAAAAATTGCGATATAAAAGTTGGTAATTGTGATTGTGGTTGTGAGAATTAATAAATAATTTTATTATATTTATAGAGATGTATATTTTATGTATGCATCTCTATTTTTATATTTGACATTAAAGAGAAATTATAATATTATATTTGAGATAACTTTATAATAGGAGTCTTAATCATGTTGGTAACCGAACCGAACCGAACCGAACCGCACCCGCTTCGTGCCGCACATTTTATCTTATTCTTATACAAAACATTCTTTATTTTATTCTAACTTAGTATATTATTACAAATCTTTTAAGCATACTTTATCTTATTTTAGCTTAGTTTTTTATATCTGTTTTATTCAGCATTCTAATATAATAGGCAATTTATTATATATTTCATTCTATTTAGTAAAAAAAATATTTTTAAATAAAAAATTTATAGTTGTGGAATTATTATGTTATTTAGCTCTATGATTTTTTTATGGTTTTTTCTACCTTTAGTGTTTTTTGCCTATTATATAATAGATAAAAGATTTAGAAATGTATGGCTTCTTATAGCTAGTATTGTATTCTATGCTTGGGGAGGGGCTAATTATACTCTAATAATGTTTTCTTCTATAATTATCAATTATGTTTTTGCATTGTTAATAGATAAAGCAATAGAAAAAAATAATACATTAAAAAAGAAAATATATTTAGCCTTATGTATAATCATTAATTTATTAATACTAGGATATTATAAATATACGGATTTTGCTATATCAATAATTAATTTAATATCTGCTAAAGAAATAATAGGTTTAAAAAATATAGTTCTTCCTATAGGAATATCTTTCTATACCTTTCAAGCTTTATCTTATGTTATAGATGTTTATAGAGAAGAAAATAAAGCTCAGAAAAATATTATTAATTTAGCTTTATATATTTCTTTCTTTCCACAGTTAATAGCTGGACCTATAGTTAAATATCATGATGTAGATATACAAATAATTAAAAGAACAGAGAGTTTAGAAAATATTAGTTATGGTATTAAAAGGTTCATTTATGGACTGTCTAAAAAAGTAATATTAGCAAATATGTTTGCATTATCCTGTGATGAGATATTAAAACAACCTGTAAGTGAATTAAGTACAGTTTTAGTATGGTTAGCAGGTTTATTGTATACACTTCAGATTTATTATGATTTTTCTGGTTATTCTGATATGGCTATAGGTCTGGGTTATATGTTTGGATTTAAATTTTTAGAGAATTTTAATTATCCTTATATATCTAAATCTATTCAAGATTTTTGGAGAAGATGGCATATATCTTTATCTACTTGGTTTAAGGAATATTTATACATTCCATTAGGTGGTAATAGAAAAGGAAAATATTTTACTTATTTTAATCTATTTATAGTATTTTTTGCTACAGGTTTATGGCATGGAGCTAGTTTTAATTTTATTCTTTGGGGCTTATGGCATGGACTTTTTTTGATATTAGAGCGTATATTTTTAGGTAAGCTTTTAGAAAAAAATAAATTTGCATTTATTAATCATATATATGTAATATTTGTATTTGTATTAGGCTGGGTACTTTTTAGAGCTAATGATTTAAAGCATGCTTTTGATTTATATAAAGTTATGTTTAGTTATCAGGAAAGTATTTATACTATAAGATATTTCTTTTATCCGCAAACACAACTTTGTTTTGTATTTGGTATATTATTCAGCGGTTTATTTCAAAGTTTATTTCCAAAGATTAAAGAGGCTGTATTTTCAAGTAAGATCTATATATTAGAAAGCATTATTCAATTTATACTTCTATTCATTTGTATTATGTATTTGGTGAATGGTACTTACAATCCTTTTATTTATTTTAGATTTTAATTCTTGGAGAGTTATATGAAAGATAAAAAATTATTTAAAATACTATTATATGCAGGAATTTCTCTTATTCTAATATTATTTATTTTAGGTAATATTAGTAGAAAAGGTTATTTATCATTAGTTTCTATTAATATGGATGATACTTTAAAAATAAATAATATCGATATAGAAGAAACTAAAAAATTATTCATATTAGATAATGAATTAGATTATTCTAATTATATATTTACAAATTCTAATATATCAAAATATAGTTATAATTTTAGAATAAGCTATTACAGCAAAATATTTAGAAATAGTGATATATACGGTGTTTATTTAAATACTAATAGTTTACCTGATTATATAAATAATGTAGAATTTCAAGAGAAAGGAACACCTTTTGGTATTTTTATTTCATCTGTCAAAATAGAAGAAAATAAAATAGATAATATAAAATATAATTTAAGACTTAAATTTAGTTTTATTATGATACTATTTTTATCATTCATATTATTAAATATTTTTATTAATTTTATTATAAAATATAATTTTTGTAAGAATATAAATTTTGTAAATAGATATATTTTTATATTAGTAGTATTTTTATGTTTTTTGATAATGCCTAATATTATTTACAAAGTTTTTTATAATAAATTTGATCATACTAATTATGAAGGAAGAATTTTTGCTACAAAACCAGCATTTTCATTAAAAGAAATTCATAAATATCCACAGTTATTTGAAATGTATTTTAACGATAGTGTTGCATTTAGAAATGAACTTATTAAATTAAAAACTTTATTGGATAGATTTCTGTTTCATAATGTTTTTAATAGTAGAGTTTTTTTAGCAAAGGATAACTGGTTATTTTTAAAAGATAATTGGGTAATGGATAAATATTTTGGTTTAGATTATGAACACTATACATATGAAAAACTAGAGCAATATACGAATAATTTACTTTTTTTTAGAGATGAATTATCAAAAAGAGGTATAGATTTTATATTGATGGTATGTAATGATAAACAATTTATATATGATGAATATATGCCAAATTATATTAAAAGAAAAAGTACTGTATCTTCAACAGATAAAATATTAGAATATATTACTAATAATACAGATATAAAAGTACTTTATACTAAAGATAATTTATTAAAGTATAAATATAAATATCAATTATATTGTAAATATGATACGCATTGGAATTATTTAGGTGGTTATATAGGATATATGTCTTTGATGGAAGTATTAAAATTTCCATATATTAATATTGATAATTTGGATATTTTAACATTTAATGGGATTTATGAAGAGAAATATAAATATAATGGTGTATATAATGATATGGCTAGAATGTTATCATTAAATAAATTCGATTTTTATAATGATGATAATTATTATATAATATCTAATTATCTTGAAGAACAATATTTTCTTAATGCTCCAGATACGCATGGTCATTATTTTAAAACTTTTTCAAGTAATAATTATGCTATAGATAAAAAATTATTTATAATAAGAGACTCTTATATGCATAATATGATAGATTATATATCTACAATGTTCAAAGAAGTTATATATGTTCATCCAGAAACTTTTGATTATACTGCTATATTAAATGAAAATCCAGATATTCTAATATTTGAAACAGTAGAGCGAGGATTACATTATCATTTAGACAAAATAGTTACTTCTCATAAAATAATAGAGATGAATAAGGATTTAAAAACTTATACTATTGAAACAAATTATTAAATTGACAAATATTTTTATATTTAGTATTATATGATTATAATATTTTATTTGAGGTTATAATATTGAAAATAAAAGATATTGGTTTTGATGAATATTTTGAGAGATTAGCTTTAGAGAGTTTGAATATTGATTCTTTGAAAGATATCAATACTAATGAACTTATACCAGCAAGAGTTATAAGGATTAATAAAAGATACTACACACTTTTTTCTGATGAGGGAGAGTTTTTAGCTAGAATAAAAGGTAAGATTAGATACAATTCAGAAATACAAAGTGAGCTTCCTGTTGTAGGAGATTGGATATTAATGAAAAAATCGGATAATAATGCTTTTATTGATACTATTCTCACTAGAAAAAATATTTTATATAGAAAGGCAAATATTAAAAAAAATGATATACAGGCTATAGTAAGTAATATTGATTATGCTTTTATTATAGTTGGTATTGATAATGAAATGCCAATGTCTGCTATAGCAAGATATTTATCGGTTGTGCATACTTCAGGTATAAAACCTATAATAGCAATAAGTAAAATAGATTTGTATGAAGATGCAGAGTATAAGGAATTATTAGCTACTATAAAAGAAACTTACCCAAATGAAACAGCTTTTGCATATAGTTCAAAAACGGGTAAGAATGCAGATACATTTTTGAAATATATTAAGAAAGACACTTCATCAGTTTTTATAGGAGCCTCAGGAGCTGGAAAATCTACTATCATTAATTATCTTTTGAAAGATGAGAAGATGAAAACTCAGGAAGTAAGAGAGTACGATTTCAAAGGCATGCATACCACAACTCATAGAGAACTTTTGGTTTTAGAAAGTGGTGGTGTTGTAATAGATACCCCTGGATTAAGAAATTTAGGTTTATGGGAAGATGATAAGGGTATAAAGAAAACTTTTGAAGATTTGGAAGAGTATGCCAAAAGATGTAAGTTTAAAGACTGCACTCATCAGCATGAGCCAAACTGCTATATATTGGAACTTCTTGAAAATGATGAAATACCTTATGAAAGATATGATGCTTATATAACACTTCTTAATGAGAATAGAGAATTACAAAAAAGTTCAATAGAGATAAAAAAAGACAGAAAAATGGCATTAAAAAAAATCACAAAGCATAGAAATACTTATAAGAAAATTAAAAAATAAAATTATGAGTATTTAGAAATTTACTATATACTCATAATTATTATTTAATTTTGTTTAATAGTTAAGATTAACATTAAAATTATCATTCAATAGAGGTATAATATTTATAATAGGCTCTTCATAAGGATGAACCTCTTTCATAACTTTTATAATATTTTCTATATTTTTTGTATCTGTTGCAAACTCTACCTTATCTTCAGTAGCTTTTGATATTTCATTAACCTTTCCATCAAAAGGATTAGCCCCTTTCAATGGACGCCAATATCCTGTAATTGTTGTTACGGACATAACATTGTCATAATTACCAACACCTAATGCCCCTATATTATTCAAAGCCTCTCTAAGTTTTTGAGTGTATTCTGCAGGTATATATATTTCTATCTTAACTTTTTTTATATTCATACTTATTCCTTTATTAAAAATCAAAAGTCATAGGGTCAGGTCCCACTCTGTATCCATTTTCTAATGAGTTTATCTTTTCAATATCATTCTTATCCAATGTAAAATCAAATATATTTATATTTTCTTCTATCCTTTCTTTATTAATAGATTTAGGTATAACAGATATATTACTTTCTATATTCCATCTTAATATTATTTGAGCAGGAGTTTTATTGTATTTTTTTGCTATGTCAATTATAGTTTTATCGTTTAATAGTTTTCCTCTTCCCAAAGGCGACCATGCTTCCAGAATTATATTATGATTTTGGCAGAATTCTACTAATTCATTTCTAAGAAGATTTGGATGTCTTTCTATTTGATTTAATACAGGTGCAATATTACAATGAGCAAATATATCTTTTAGGTTATGTATTTCAAAATTGCTTAAGCCTATAGATTTAGCTTTTTTACTTTGACATATATTTTCTAATGCTCTGTATGTTTCTAAATATCTTTCTTTTTTCTGACCAGGCCAATGAATAAGTATCAAATCTATATAATCTGTATTAAGTTTTTCCAAGCTTTCTTCAAATGATTTTCTTGTAGAATTATATCCTTGTTTAGTATTCCATATTTTTGTAGTTATAAATACTTCTTCTCTTTTTATTCCAGTTTTTTTTATGGCTTCTCCTAATTCTTTTTCATTATCATAAAATTGAGCCGTATCAAATTTTCTATATCCAGCATCTATAGCCCATTTAACTGCATTTTCTAATTCTTTTTTATCTGTTATTTTATATACTCCAAGTCCTAGTATAGGCATTTCTATACTATTATTAAGTTTTACATTAGTCATAATTTATTCCTTTATTTATAGAATTAATTTTATTATATGATATAATAGATATTATTACAGCAATATTTTTTAGTTTATATGAATTAAAAAATTGTTTTATTGTTTTTATGATTTTCCGATAATATTTAGTAATTAACATAATAATTGCAATGGGGGGGGATTCAATTGTCAAGTAATAATGGTTATGAAAAATATAAAAAAGTAGATGTTAGTACAGCTTCTCAGAATAAACTTATAGTAATGCTTTATGACGGAGCTATAAAATTTTTGGAAACTGCCTGTGCCGCTATGGATAAGAAACATGGTACAGAAGAAGCCCATAACAATATAGTAAAAGCACAGGAAATTATATATGAGCTTTTAGCTTCCCTTAATTATGAGGCTGGAGATATAGCACATAGATTGGCGTCTATATATACATATATGAATCAGAAGTTAACTGAGGGCAATATATCAAAAACAAAACCTCCTATATTAGAGGTTATAAGATATCTTAAAGAGCTTAAAACAGCTTGGGAAGGTGTTGAAGAGCAGATTGCTAAAGGAAATGCTGAAAATAAAAGTTCATCTAATAATGATAATGCCATATCAAATGGCGACAGTAAATTAAATATAACAGGTTAAACAGTAATGAAAAAAATATATAAATTAACATCTCAAGGCTCGGAACTCCCGAGATTCGAACCCAAACATATGGTCAATGAGTTTACCACTCTAAAACGGCACCACGGGCTCGTTGCTTTTGTCGGTTGTAATCATATATACATATATTTACATATATATATATTGCTGATAGAAGCGAAAGTGCGTGTTCCTGGACATAATTGTG